>CAYTDF010000489.1:0-4446 GCA_964436365.1 uncultured bacterium
TGCACCGGACAAATCTCAGCCAGACCGCTAAACCACCAATTAAGGTTGTCAATAAGTTCCGGTGAGATGCCCTGGGTCTTGCTGTGCACAATATCGCCGCCCACGTAGATGACATCCGGCTGCTGCTCCTTGACCATCTCAAAAAACTTGCTAAAGGAGGTGTGATACTCATCGTGGCGGGTGAGGCCGCGCCAATGAATGTCAGCAATGTGCACAATTTTAAACTCTCTTGTCATATGGTTCCTAATCAGAAGACACAGCTGCTGGAGATTGATGTAATTTTATCCATCGTGTTTCCCCATCGTGTCCATACCGATGACCTATCAAGCGCGCTCATAAACTCGGTCCGAGTCATCTCACCCACGTCATGATAGCCTCCAAGCGGAACAACCTTAACGCTAACACCAAACTCGCTGAGCGTCCTAGAGATATATGTCGCCTTGTCAGCTGCGTCTGAATCCAACGCAAGCATAACCGGTGTATTGTTCCTTACAATCATGTGAAATATTCTAGACTTCTGAGAGATTAAACTTCCCAGCAGGCATGTGGCATTAAAGTTGCATCGCACCAGGTCAAACGGGCCCTCCACCAATGTCAGCGGCCTCGACCAATCTACGTTCAACTCGTTAAACACGATCTCATTCCTGTCAGCCTTACAGTTAACATATTTTGGAAATATGTCCGGATCAATGGCTCGCGTCACGAAATAATTAAGGTAGCCATCAGCATCAAAGGACGGAATAATGACCCTCCTACGCATGTCATGCTTATTGGAGGTGCCCATCCTAAAATACCAAAGCTCGCGATCTGTCAGCCCCCTGGCGAGCAGGTAGTTACGGACGGCGGCGGCATCCGGATCGGTCGGCGTATTTCCTGCAAGGGGTCGAAAGTCTGGTGGCAGCTCCACGACAATAGAATCAACCTGCTCATCGTCAGGGCTGTCACCGCCCAAAAACTCGTTAAGGTACTCATCAAGGGCCGACTGATTTCCGTGCTTTCGCAACAGCGGAACTAAGTTACGCCCCTTCATTCCGCACACCCAGCAGTGAAAAATATCCGTGTCTAACCTAATACAGAGTTTCTTCTTAATAGGATGTCGACACGCAGGACACTTGACGGATGCATTAAGCCCATCCCTAGAAAGATCATACTTTCCAAACACCTTTCGTATGAAATGAAGTTTATTCGTGACAGTCTGCATCAACTATATTTTATCGTATCCGCGTTCTATGTACACGAGACCTGTCCAGCCAAGCATGTGACATAGGCATCAGCCATATCATAGCAGCCGGGCTCAACTATAGCAGTCCCCTTCCTTGGCCCACTCTTTAGGATCTTGGTGGGCCACGGGTACTCCTCATCTACCAGCTTAAGCTGTACCCAGTCCAGTACCTGCTGCTTGGTGTTTCTCGTCTTGTCCTTCCGGTCCAGTTTGAGACCCACAGCCTTTCGGCCGTGATTTACATTAATACTAATTGGCTCCACGGAAAAAATCTCGCGAGCCACGTAGCTCACAATTCCATTAAACCTAGACAGGGTTGTGAGGGTCTTAGCAGATGAGAGACCCGGACGGAACATCTGCAAGTTCTCCTCCACGAAAACATGCCTGACAGACTCCTTACGCTCCTTGGAAATCTTCAGGAGCACATCTCGAATCATGTCTGACTTTCTCCACAGGCCATCGAGTTTCGTCAGTTTGACAAACTGCAAATCTAAAAGGCTGCCGTCAAGTGCCAGCACACAAATTCCAGTGCATGAGGTACTAATATCAAGGCCAATATCGATCATACAGTCTAAAAGTCAATCTTCGGCTTGAAGAGGATCTTATCACCATCGCGCTTCACAATGGGCTGTGCAAAACTGGTCTTCATTATCACGTTAAGGTTCTCATCATGAAAATTAATACTATCAATGTAGACGAACTTTGGATCGGTATCATTGGCATTAGCTGACGCGGACAGTAACTTATAGGACGGATTCGACGAGGAGTTCAACAGCCCCTTGGCGGCATTGACATTAAATCTAAGGGTGTGAATATTCTGTGTACCCCGCAGGCTCAGGCTGTACTGCTCCTTTCCGAAAAACGGGATGTTCGGACTCTTCACGATGATGAGCCCCTCCTGGTATATGACATTTCCGACAGAGTTCCAGGTAGCGGGGGCGGTCAAAGCATCGGCTCGGTAAAGGTTGCCCAGGCCATTATCGCGGAGGGTCATTGATATCTTGCCGGCCGACATACTGATGTTACTGTCGGTCAGCCTGACGGTTCCCGACATTATCTGCTGGCCGTAGAACAGGTTGCTAACATCAAAGAACACCACCTCATTGGACGAGTTGTCATGGGTCCGCTGGAATATCGTCAGGACCTCGCCAGGGTCGACGCCGGGATTCTCAGGAGTGGCGCCCATGATGGTGTCCATGATCGAGCCTGACTGGGGTATGAGTCCGGGTCGAAGGGACGACGTGGGCACCATGTTTCTCAGCCTTATAAAGCTCAGGTCAAGGGCGCCAAAGTCATCGACAAACCTGTCCATTATGCTCCCGGATGGGGGAGAAATGTGGAATGTGCCTGACTTGAGCAGTTCGAAGTTCGGTCGGAACATCCCGTTGTCGCAGGGCAGCGCTGTCAGCTGGCGCTTGCGAGCACCCGCCATGTCAACTCCGGCGCCAGCTACACCGTAGGATACCGGATCATCGAAGAGCAGCTCATTACACGTCAGGGCCGGTGTTGTCCAGGTCACCTCCGAGCAGGTTAGCTCCAGCCAGCGGGGATAGAGGCCAGTGGCAAAGTCGCGTCCCCAGTTCTCTAGGTTTATGTCATGACCGGCGACACCAAAAGACATGGCCGGATTGAAGGGGTCGTCAGTACTGCTGCTGATCGTGAAGAAAGGCGTCTGCATGACGCCACCTCCGAATGTAACACTGTTGTAGAGTCGATTCGGCGACTCCTTAGTGAAGAAGGGAGGAACGTAGAACAGCAGGTCATCCAGTGTCTTGACACCGTCGCGGGAGGTGTCATTGATCTGTCCGTTGGTCCGATATGACTTGAAAATCTTCAGGTCATGAACCTCGGCGTTCAGCGGATGCTCAAAATAGAATGTAGTGGGACCGTAGGCAAAATCGGGAGTGCTATCAATATCATCAAGTAACATTGGAACAAGGCCCTGTCGGGGCGCTGGGCCCATTGGTGCCGCACTGCCGACGATATTGGGATCGGCAGCGAAAAATGCCGCCTGGGCATTCGTACCTGTATTCAATCCCTCATAGAAATTACCGATGCAGAGCACCGCAGGCTGGTTAGCGGACGTGCTCGCGATGCCGGATCCCGTCACCACGAAGGTACCCCGCTCCACCCGATCGATCATGAATGATCCGCTGCCCTGGTTCACAGTCTCGGTGCCCCATCGAATGGCAACGTGGTGCCAGTGGTTCCGCTTAAGGGAGTTATCGTCCGACAAGAAGACCAAGGAGGCATCATGATAAGGACTGCTCCCAGTATTAGATGATGGACTGGTAGCCAACACTGATGGGAGAATGTCTGCGCTCTGCGAAAGCTGCAGCATCATTCGAAATGCTGAAGGCCTGCCATTGGCATCAAGACTAGAGCCACTGACCAGGGAGACGGCGTAGCTGGATGAAAGGTGAAATATCGTGCCCGCTCGAAAGACGCCATTGGGCTCGTCAGTGGTGTACTTGGGATTGATGTAGAAGTCAAAGGTGAAGGGACCGTGGAGCACGTATGACCCCGACGTCTCCTGTCCAACCTCAGGCAGCGATGATGAGTTGGGATAGAGGATGACGCTGTTGGGAGTGACCGAGGATGCTGTGAAAAAGTTGAGGCAGTGGTAGTTGGTGTAGCCGTACTGCATTGACGGGTACAGCTGCCGATAGTACGGCATATACACGTCCCGGATCAGGGACTTTCGCATGGTGTCCTTGGTGAACCTGACGGACGGCTCGAACCGAATGACATTCACCTCCTGCCGTTTTCTCCGGGACACCGAGCTGGAGTTAACCGTCTGGAGGTAGGCCTCCATCGAGCTGTTGATGTTGGAACCTGCTACATTGTAGTATGAGGAGCCCGTCCTGGCATTGGCCTGTGCCTGGGCCAGCAGGGCGTCTACGGTGTCGGTATTGAAGGCGACGTCGACGAAAGCGGAGGGAGTCTCAGACTCCTTCTCCATCGGCGAACTACGCGGAAAGACCTTTACCGATCCAGTTACACCTATACCAAATGTGCCCGAGGAGAACGTCTGGAATGGATGTGTCTCGAGTGTAAAGTGTTCCTGGTCATCATCTTTGATCTTAAACAAGGCCATAGCATGCTAAAAGTCTAATCTTACCCTAAATGTTATGTCCTTCTCGTCATTCTTCTCGACAGGTCGGGACAGTTTGGCAACTGCCAACAGGTTATCATTGGCATCGTAGAGGCCGACTGATGTCACG
>CAYTDF010000490.1:0-4446 GCA_964436365.1 uncultured bacterium
CGATGACACGATCCTGTTGGACGATCGCGGTATCCAGCAGGTTCTCAAAGAGGTGGACATGAAAGAACTCGCGGTGGCGCTGAAGGGTGCGAACGAGGAGGTGAAGAACAAGATCTTCAACAACGTCTCCTCCCGCGCCGCGGACAACATCCGCGAGGATATGGAGTTTATGGGTCCGGTGCGGATCAAGCAGGTCGAGGAGGTACAACAGAAGATCGTGGCGATCATTCGACGGCTCGAGGAATCGGGCGAAATTGTTATTGCGCGCGGTGGCGACGACGAGATGATGGGCTAGCGAGAGTCTTAACGAGAGTCCGTCGCCAAGAACATTGCAGCGTTACCGGATGTTTCTGGCTGGCCCATACGTCGCACTTTGGCCGATGGTTCTTCCCAGGTAGACTCTCTGTGTCGAATCCCCTGATGGTCGTGTAAGGAAATTAGACTCATGAAACGAATAAGCCGCCGCCATTTCATTCTCCAAAGTGCCGCTGCGGGAGCTGTCGCCACAGGGCCTCTATCATTCGCTAGCGAGACCTCACGCTCGAAACGCTCCGTCACGGACGTCGTTTCACTCGGGAAGTCCGGCGTCAAAGTGACTCGGTTGGGCATCGGGACGGGGACCCGTGGCGGTGCGGACCAGCGTGAACTGGGGCAGAAGAAGTTCACGGCGCTCGTTCGTCACGCCTACGACCAAGGCATTCGCTTTTTCGACACTGCCGACAGTTACGGCGAGATGCACGAGATGGTGGCCGAGGCGCTGAAGGGGATCGACCGCGATACGTATTCGATCCAAACCAAGTTCAGAATGTCCGCTGAAGACAGCGACAGCCCTCTAAAGGCGATCGATCGATTCCGCAAGGAACTGAAAAGCGATTATTTTGACAGTCTGCTTCTGCATTGTATGCAAGGCCCGGGTTGGCGGGAGAAGTTGAAACGCCAAATGGACGAGTTGGATGAGGCCAAGGAAAAACAGCTGATACGCTCGCACGGCGCATCTTGTCACGGTCTGCCTGCGCTAGAGGCGATGCCCGATTGCCGCTGGCTCGATGTCGCCTTCGTACGTATCAATCATGATGGGACGCACATGGATGGACCGACCGGGAAGTGGGCGGAACCGGGCATACGCGAAACCGTCGTGTCTGAAGTCGAGAAGATTCACAAGAACGGTACGGGTGTTCTTGCCATGAAGCTGTTCGGGAATGGCGATTTCAAGAATGAGGAGCGCCGTGAGAAGTCGATCCGCTTCGTGACCCAGCTCAAATGTGTTGACGCCTATATTTGCGGATTCAAGAGCCCCGCTGAAATCGACGAAGCTGTCAGGTTCATGAATACACACCTGAATGCGTAGTAAGCTCTGTCAGGAGAGAAACGTCTGTGCGATCCAGCGATGAAGGTTGTGTGGGAAACCCATACCGTGCTGGAGAAAGACACACGTACTGACGGCGGCGATTCCGTTGTCTTGGCAGAACGCGCGGGCATCTTCCGACCATCCGTCACTTTGTACTAGAACGCTCCGAATATCGCGTTCCGAGCATGCTTCTAGGGCGTTCAGGGTTGTCTTTCTTCCGGCCACTATGACCGCACCATCCAGAACAGTTGTGATCTCGCCCAACGATCCGACAGTGACGATTCCCTCGATGACGGGGGCTTCCGGGTGCACGGCAACCAGCTCGTATCCGGCGTTCGTCAGCATGCGGTACGCATGATTGGGGAATGCTTTGTTGCGAGACAGGCCGAAGAAGGCCACGCTTTTTCGTTTTTCCCAAAATTCCGCAACATCTGTGTACGAGCTCATGACCGTTGCCTCCGACTCTACCTTGTGATCGTGGCTTACCAAAAAAAGAGTACCAGAAGAAGCCCGTAGGTTACACCCCAAAGGTCCGAAACGGGTATTGGTCTTGGCGATTGACTGGAGATGTGCCGCTAGTTTCTGCTAGGATCAGCAATCGAGTTCTTGTATCGATCGTGCATGTGAATGTCTGCGACCGTGCGCGACTTGTGAATCTGAAATCGGAGGCTCCAAACGATGTCTTTTCCAATGACCAAAATCGGCAATGTCGAGTTGTCTCGTTTATTGTGTGGCACAAATAACTTTTTCGGCTATTCGCATCTCTCCGCCGCCCGCGATGCGTGGTTGAGGAAGTATTTTACAGTGGAACGAATTGCCGAGGTCTTGGCGACCTGCGCCCGGGAAGGGATTAACGGCACCATGTCTCCGCCGCTATCCAAAATGCGCGAGGCTATTGATATGGCGGAGAAGGAGACCGGAACGCACATTCATTGGATCGTTACACCGTGGGGCGATCCCGACGAGGAACTGAGGGACCAGATACGTTTGTGCAGCGATTTGGGGGCGGCGTTCTGTATGCCGCATACCTCATGGGTCGACTCGCATCTGATGATTCACGAAAAACGGATTGTCGGTCTCGAACCGATCCTCGAACTGATTCGCGAACTCGGCATGGGAACGGGACTCTCGACCCACCGGCCGGAAGCGATCACGGTGGGCGATAGCGCGGGATACGATATCGACTCCTATATTCAGCCGTACAATACGACGGGATTCCTCTGTTCCATGGAGACCGATTGGACGGCGCGTATCATCAACCAAACGCCCAAACCGGTGATGTGCATCAAGCCTCTGGGCGCGGGACGAATCATGCCAGAGACGGGATTCCGCTTCGTTTACGGAACCAACAAACCGACCGATACCGTGGTGATCGGCCTGCTCTCCCCCGAGGAAGCGAAGGAAGATATCGATTTGGTGCGGGGAATTCTGGCGGGAATCGACGTGCGCGACCGGGAATTGCAGACCACTCGCAGCAAGAAGACGCTGGAAGTCACAACCTGATTCTCGATGCCCGTCTCGGGGGATCTCTTCGGTGAGTAGCTCTGGATCAGCGGTGCAAGCACGGTTGGTTTACTGAAGTGTGTGACCGAACGGCGAGGCCGTGATCGTGAAGTTCATAACGTTCAAATACGTAGTAATGGCCGTCGGCTTCCTCTCTTTTCCGGTTGCCCCGATTGTGTTGCATGCGGCCGGAATTACACTGGCTCGCGAGGGCAATCCGAATGCGACAATTGTGATCGCGGAAGAGCCGACTCGGGCTGCCCAGCTGGCCGCACTGGAACTGCAATACCATGTCGAACGTATCACGGGGGCCGCTCTACCGATCGCGAGCGACCGGGCGATTGGCGTCGAGGGTATCCGAATTCTGATCGGTGAGAGCGAAGCGACTCGAACGTTGGGACTGCGCTCGGAGGATTTCGAGCCGCAGGAATACTTGATCCGCTTTCTGCCGAAGACTCTGGTTTTGATGGGGAGGGACTGGCTGGATACGGAGGAGAACCGGAATGAAGTGGGGCGGGGAACGAGCTATGCCACATTGAATGACGCTCGGCACGTCATCGACTATGCCGCCGTGACGCGGCGTGAAGAGACCGCTAACGGCGACCCCATGAGAATCACGTTACCCGGCCCCTTCGACGATCAGGGAACTTGTTACGCCGTGTACGATTTTCTTGAACGCTTCTGCGGTGTTCGTTGGTATGGGCCCACGAATCTGAACATCATTTTTCCGACTCGTAGCACGCTGACCCTCCAAGGGACGGAAATACGTCGGGCACCCGCCATGAAGCATCGCGAAGGGACTGGCGGTGGCTGGCCGATTGTCAAAGCCCAATGGAACGAACCGAGTCAGGAAGAACTCAAGCTCTACTGGCGACGGCTGCGTGTCGGCGGGGAGAAATGGGCGGGGAATCACTCTTTCCGCAGCTACTACGACCGTTTCTTGCGCGAGAATCCTGACCGCCCGGAACTCTTTGAGGAAGAACGGCCGGACTATTTCGCACAAGGTTGGCCGGACGGAGAGCGCCAGTTCTGCTACACGAATCCCGCGCTCGTCCGACAGGTCGCTCGTGACGCCCGCGACTATTTCGATGGCAAAGGGCTGAAAGGCTTTCAGCCCGCGATGGGCGAGTATTTTGCCGTCGTTCCGATGGACAACGCCAATTGGTGCAAGTGCGACAGCTGTCAGGCGTACCTCGCCCAAGACAAGGAGAACACTCGGGGCGAACACTTCAGCAGTGGAACGGCCAGTCATTACCTGTTTCAATTTGTCAATGCCGTGGCTCGTGAAGTGCGCAAGACTCATCCCGACAAGTTTATTTCGACATTGGCCTATCATGTCTACGCGTTCCGGCCCGATACATTCGAACTGGAACCGAACATCGCGGTGGCGCCGTGCTTGCAGGTGCGAAACTACTGGGGCCCGAAAATCAAAGCCAACGATATCGATTTCTACAAGGCTTGGGTGGAGAAGAAGGACCGACCGATCTATTTGTGGAACTACTACTGTTTCCCCACCGAGCCCGCTGTGATCCAAGGGTGGAACTGCTTCCCGGGATTCAGCGCCCACATACTTGCCGAACAGATACAGATGTACC
>CAYTDF010000491.1:0-2891 GCA_964436365.1 uncultured bacterium
CCGCAGGCCCGGCACCCCCGTCGTTTCCGTCCTGCATCCAGAGGTTCGTGTCGAGTTTGCGGGTCACGTTGAGCTCGTGCAGCATCTTGATGTCGTTCATCGAGCGAGCCGCCTTGGCTCGGGTCTGAGCGTTCAAGAAGTTAGGCACGGCAATCGCGGCGAGGATGCCGATGATGGCCACGACGATGAGCAGTTCGATCAGTGTGAAACCGAGAGAGGATCGTCTCAACATGATTCTAGATACATTTCCTGTGCGTGGTTTGCCCGGGCCGTACGCGGGAGCGCAGAGGTATTGTATCAGAGGATTGATGCGAGTGTGAAGCGGGACGTTGTGGGCGCTTTCTCCAAAGCTTTACCAAACGAGTACCTTGATTTGATGTACAATCGCGGGGCTGGAAACTGAACAAACCACAAGGAGGAGTGGATCATGCAAAAGTACTGGCAAACGGTGATAGGCCGGCAGTTCACTGCGGCGATCCAGGCGATGCGGTTGGCCATCGAGGCTTGCCCCGACGACCTGTGGGACGACCGCGCCGATGGATCGCCCTTCTGGCACCTAGGCTACCACGCGCTGTTTTTCACCGACTTCTACCTATCGGACGATGAGAAGACGTTCCAGGCGAGGGACTACCACGAAGGGAAGGCACACTTCCTTCCGGGCGACTACCAGGAATTCGGCGGGATTGTCACCACGCCGGAGAAAGCCTTTTCCAAAGACCAACTGTTGGACTACGCCGACCACTGCCTGCGGAAATGCGACGAGACGTTCGAGAAGTTGAGCGATGAACGGGCCCTGGAGCGTTGCGGGTTCTGGTGGTACGAGCTGAACGTCGGCGAGTTCTTGCTGAACAATCTCCGCCACGCCCAGCACCACGCCGGTCAACTGGCCCTGCTGCTCCGCTGCCGCGCTGACATCGGCATCGAGTGGTTGGGTACCAAAGACAACAAACCTCCGTCGCCGACATGGTGAGAGGTTGCCTATCGGTTCCCTTTTACTCGGGGACGCCGGGGGATGGTGATGGGTACGGTGTGTTAGGCGTCGGCGGTTTCGAAGACACCCATTTTTCGGAAGCGGTCGTAGCGGTCTTGGACGATCTCTTCCTTGGACATTCGCTGCAGAAGCTCGAGTTCTTCGGTGAGGGCCTGCTTGATGTTCGCCCCGGTGATGGCCGCGTCCCGGTGTGCGCCGCCCCTGGCTTCGGGGATGATCCGGTCAACCAGGCCGAGTTGATGGAGATCGGACGCGATGATGCGCATGCACTCGGTTACCTCGGCGGCGCGAGTACGGTCCTTGTAGATGATGGCCGCGCAGGCTTCCGGCGTGCAGACCGCGTAGTAGGAATACTCCAACATAACGACGCGATTGCCTACCGCGATGGCTAACGCACCCCCGCTGCCACCCTCGCCGGTGACGATGCAGATAATGGGAACGGGGAGTCGAGACATCACAAGAAGATTACGGGCGATGGCCTCGTGCTGGCCACGCTCTTCCGCGCCGAGCCCCGGATAGGCTCCGGCCGAATCGATGAAGGTGATGATGGGCAGGCCCAGACGCCCCGCCAACTCCATGATGCGCTGGGCTTTTCGGAACCCTTCGGGATGAGGCATGCCGAAGTTTCGGCGCAGGTTCTCTTCTGTGTTGCGACCCTTTTGGTGAGCGCAGATGGCCACACTGGTCCCGTTCAATTTGGCCAGACCGGTTATAAGCGCGCGATCGTCGCCATAGAGCCGGTCGCCGCGCAGTTCCTGCCATTCGGTGAAGAGGTGCGGTAGGTAATCACGAAAATAGGGCCGGTCAGGATGCCGGGCCAACTGGATATGTTGCCAGGGCTGGAGCGAGCTGAAGATCTCGTCGAACGTCCTGTCGAGCCGTTGCCGTAGCGACTGTATCTCATTGTTGAGATCGATCTCGCTGGCGTTCGCGTAGGCTTCGACCTCAATCAGTTTGGCTTCAATTTCCTCAAGCGGTTTTTCGAAATCGAGATAACGCATCGTTCGTTTTCCTTTATACCGTGTCTTGCTCTATACCGCGCCTTGCTCGACCATAGCGCGTGCTTTCACTTCGATCTCGGGCCAGGCGTCCGGGTTCTTGCCTCCGGCAGTCGCGCGTGTGGGTTTCCCCCCGCCGCCACCTCCGGCGATTTGCGCCAACGTCTTGGCGATTTTACCCGCTGGCAGAGTTTTTGTCAGATCTTCTGTCGTGGCACAGACCAAGTTCAATTTTCCCTCAGATTCCGAACCGAGTACAGCGACTCCACTGGAGAGCTTTCCGATGGCCTGGTCCATGGCGGACTGCAGATCGTCGGCACGCATCCCGGGTAGGAAGGCGATCAGCAACTGCCGTCCCTCGAGAGTTTCCGGCTCACCCAGCCCTCCCGCAGCGCCGGTTCCACTGATGACCTGCTGCCGGGCTTCCTTGAGTTCTCGCTCGGTTCGCTTCTGTTGTTCCAGAAGTCTGTCGATGCGGGGAGGGAGTTCATCGAGAGAGACTCGTAACTGGCCGGTGACACTCTTGACGATTTGCTCGCGCCGCTGCATCAGGCGAACCGCCGCTGGGCCGCAGACGGCTTCAATGCGCCGGTTTCCCGCGGAAATCGCGGATTCGCTCGCAATCTTGAACGTTCCGACCGCTCCGGTGGTCTCGACATGGGTTCCCCCGCAGAGTTCCAGGCTTAGCGGTGTATCGCTTCCCTCCGCGGCGACTTCGACCATGCGCACGACATCGCCGTACTTCTCGCCGAATAACGCCATGGCTCCACGCGCCTTGGCTTTCTCGATCGGTACCTCCGAGCAAGAAACGGCATGATTTTCCCATATCCAGGCATTCACCAGGCGCTCAATCTCCTCGAGCTGCTCCGGAGTTACGGCCTCGTAGTGGGTGAAATCGAAGC
>CAYTDF010000491.1:2901-4440 GCA_964436365.1 uncultured bacterium
GCTCGACCCACGACCCCGACTGCTTGACATGATCGCCAACGATCTTCTGTAGGGCGGCCTGCATGAGATGGGTGGCGGTGTGATGTCCCTTGGTGAGACGGCGTGAGGAGTCGCGGACCTCGGCGCGGATGGCATCCCCCGCACGTATGTGGCCGGAGACCACCTCGCCCTGATGGAAAAAGACCCCGGCGTTGGATCTCGTCGTGTCGATGACCTCGATTTCCGCGGCATCGGTGGTTACCAGACGGCCTTGATCGCCGACCTGGCCTCCGGACTCGCCATAGAAGGGTGTCTCTCTAATCACGATCTCAACCCGATCACCTTTGGCGGCCTCATCGACGGGTTTTCCCTTGGCGTAGACAGCGACGACCTCGGTTTCGGTCTCCAACCGGTCATACCCGAGAAAGTGTGTCGCGGGGAGGTTTTCATCGTCCACTTCCCAGACGGTGTCGCCACCACGCCAGGACTCGCGGGAGCGGGTGCGCTGCTCCTCCATGGCTTCGTCGAACTCTCCACTGTCGTAGCTGAGGTCCGATTCAGCGAGGATCTCATGGGTGAGGTCGGGGGGGAATCCGTAGGTATCGTAGAGGGTGAAGACCTCTTTGCCGGATAGCCGGGTGCGGCCACTGGCCTTTACCCGCTCAATGGTTCCGGAGAGGAGAGCGAGGCCCCGCTGGAGCGTGGAGCGAAATGTCTCTTCCTCCGCGCGGGCGATACGCTGGGTGTAGTCGAGCCGCTCGGCGACGTCGGGATACTCTTCGCGCATCACAGCGGCGGCCACTTCCATGGCGGGGGCGAGGAGATCGTTTTCGATTTCTAACACCAAACCGTATCGGACGGCGCGGCGCATGATCCTTCGAAGCACGTACCCACGTCCGGCGTTGGAAGGGGTGACGTTGTCGGTTAACACCATCACTGTGGCGCGAGCGTGGTCGGCGATCACCCGCAGAGCGCAGTCATTCTTTTCTTCGCTGCCGAATTTCACGCCGGTGCGCTCCTCGACGTGGTCGATGACCGGCCGGAGCAGATCGTTTTCGAAATTGGTGAAATGGCCTTGGAGTATGGCCGCGAGACGATCTAGACCCAACCCGGTGTCGATGTTCTTACGGGCGAGCGGCGGAAGACTGCCATCGGCCTGACGGTCGAACTGTGTAAAGACAAGATTCCAGTACTCCAGGTACCGGTCATTCTCTTCGGCGGGACCGCCGTCTGGGCCGTAGGCCTCGCCCATGTCGTAATAGAGTTCGCTGCACGGTCCGCTGGGGCCGAGAATGCCCGCCCCGGGCCAGAAATTGTCCTCCGCGCCCATGCGTACGATCCGCTTGGGGGAAACGCCGACCTCTGTTTGCCACATCTCGGCGCTTTCGTCGTCTTCTTCGAAGACCGTAACCCAGATGCGGTCAGGGTCGAGTTTGACCACGTCAACGGAGAACTCCCACGCCCACTGCACCGCATCCTGCTTGAAGTAGTCGCCGAAGGAGAAGTTGCCGAGCATCTCGAAGAAGGTGTGGTGGCGGACGGTGTGACCAACATTTTCCA
>CAYTDF010000492.1:0-4435 GCA_964436365.1 uncultured bacterium
TCAACCAGAGGTTGGGAGCCGCTTCAAATTCAACTAACTATGGCACATACTCTTGTGCCACCCCAAGATGAAGAAGACTGTGTTTTCGGTGGGTCGGGACGACCCACCCCACGGGCTGCTGGGGAAGGGACAGTATTCTTAGGGAGGGGGATTCTGGCTTAGCCAAAGCGACGAAACGATTGAGAGATGATGCTCTAGAGGGCGGCGTCTTCGGGGTTGGATAGAGGCAGGCGTAGGTGAAAAGCCGCCCCAGGCTCGGAACCGGGCGATTCGTCCGCCCAGACCGTTCCCCCCATGCTCTCGACGATGGAGCGGGTGATGTATAAGCCCAATCCCATCGATTCCGTTTCATCCCCGGTCGAGACAAACGGTTCAAAGACCCGCTCACGGCGGTTGGGTGCGATCCCCGGGCCGGTGTCGATGACGTCCAGACGAATCCATTGAGCGCCGTCGCTTAACTCCGCCCGCCCGATCACCGTCAGTTTTCCGCGTCCGCGCATCGCCTGGTAAGCGTTTAAGATGAGGTTGCTAAAGACCTGTACGAGACGCGGACCCTGCCCGAAGAGATCCGGGAGATCGTCAGGGATATCCAAGACGACATCTACTGTACGCTGCGCGTAGGAGGCCATCCGTAGCGAACGCTCGATCGCCTCCCGTAAGTCCAAGAACTCGCCTCTCTCCCGGTCGGCTGCCACGAAGCGCTCCAACTGCCAATCGCTGAGAAGATCGAAAAAGAACTGCGTCTCTTCCGAAAGCGCATCCCGCGCGGGCCCCGGAGGTAGAGTTGCGATCTCGTCGCGAATGTTGATTACGGGTTTCTTTAGGTCATGCAGGAGCGCGGCCGTGGCTCTGCCAACTAACGCTAGACGCTCGGTATGAATGAGCTGGCGCTCCCTCTCGCGTAACGCCGTGCGTGATTGCCGGACTTGGCGGCCCGCCGATCGTATCTGGACCGCGCCCATTGCGGCGACCAACATCATGAGGACAATCACGAGCCCCAAAGCAACACTGAAAAGTGTTGAGCGAGTTGGATCCAGTCTGAAGTAGACCGTACCGACAAGACGTCGGCGCTCGTTTCCAGAGCGCACCGCTACGGCATCGGCATTTGGGAGCCCGTTTCGGGCGACGTCGGGGTGCTCTGTGGCATATCCGGGTGGATATAGCGCGACGAGCCCTCGCTCCGGAACCATCCAGAGCACGACAATCTCCTCGATGTAGGGGTGAGCGGTCTGCAGTTCCTCCGCGATGGCCCGCACCGAGTTCGGCCCGGTTTCGATGGAGGGGTAACGTTCGTTGAGGATGGGCGCGAAACGATCCCCCAAGATCTGTGGAATACGCGCCTCACCGTCCATGTGCGTCCGCCACGCCCACAGCAAGATCAAGGCGATTGCAGCCAGGGCGACGAAGACCGAAATATAAGTCAGTCGAGGCTTCATCTATCGATGTCCGTTCGCCTGTCTCATTTGAGGCCTTCCTTGATTCGCTTCGCGAAAGCCGAACTGACCGGATGGGGTTCGCGGTTCTTCGCTCGAACGTGGGTTTCCTTGCGCCGATAGATATCCCACAACGTAGCGTAGCGGTCCGTGGCGACTCGCTCCATCAGCGAAACTCGTTCATCGTCGTTAATATAGGAACGATTGGGTTCGATATAATCCGCGATGAAGATCGCAAATCCTAGGTCGTCCAAGCCGGGATGGCCTGTAGGATGGTAGGCAATGGCATCCAACGCGGAGGGATTGACGATGCCGAACTCCCGTTCAGCGATGTACGCCCCCACAGGCGCATGGAAGAGCTTGGGGTGGACAAGTAACTCGCGGCCGCGCGTGATTTCGGCATGGATGACCGGGTCGACGAGCCTCGGGCCCGCTTCCTTCGCGACGTCGTGGAGGATCGCCGCCTCCTGTAAATCTATAGTATCACCACGTGAACGCCACCCGAGCGCATCGCTTTCCCAGATTTGCGCGATTTCAAGCGAGGTTTCCCAGACGCCTTGCGTGTGCGCGAAACGTTTTTGGGAAAGCCGCTTCTCCACACGCTGGAGAAGTTCGTCGATTCCGAGACCCGTTGTTCGATTCATAGGTGAGCTCTCTCCTCAGAGTCTCTCTCAAATTCGGTGTGGACAGAATCACTCTAGCGTTGAAAAGTCTGAAAAAGGAAGAGCCGCAGTGGAGAGCTGCGGCCCTGGAGGAAGAACATCACGATCTACAGATCCGTGATGGTCACGGCGTTGTTGTTTCCGCCAACCTGTGGCGGAGCGTCTAGATGAAGATGTCGAGCAGCTCTCCGACGCCCTCGGGCCGGATTGCCGTTCGTTGCTCGTCGATTCCCGTCTCGGTGGTTGGGTTGAGCCCCTGCGGGCCTCCCTCACGAGTCTGGGAGCGAATCGACTCGAACTGCTCCTGGACAAACTCACTGGTTTTCCCGTAGAACCCGGCCAGTGTCGCCTGGGTTCTGGTTAACGGTGTCGGTCGAAATAGAGAGACTCCACCGAGCGCATCCATACCAGCATCCTCATTGACTTGTAAGACGGTCTTTCTGGCATCTCGGAGTTCTTCTCGCTTGACGAAGGTTTCAGGAACCCGGCAACGAGGAGGACTCTATGAGAAGCCCAAGGCTGGATATCCATGTTGGAGTCACCCAGCGTGGAATTATGAATACAAGTCTGATGCCAAGTTGGAATTTTTGGTCTGCGGGGGGGTTGATGCGGAAATAACACCGGGTCTGATTTCTTGTATCTTATTATTATTGAATGGGTTACGTTAACTTCTAGTATGTGGAGTGAAGTGCGTGAAGAGGATGCCTGTCCTCTAAGGTACTTGAGAGACTCTGGTTGCAGGATGCCAGTCGGAGGCAATCTTTGCCGCTGCTGTGTCGCTCTTGGGGAGGAGGGAAGTGTGAACCTGGGGATTCTTCAAGATGGCCGAGCACAACCAAAAAGCACTCGACGCAGAGTTATAGACGCAGGGTGAACGACTTGTGGGGAGTCCATCGGAGATGGGGATGCGCGTGAGAGTCAGCGCTTGCGGGTGTGCATGCCGCCCTTTGGTCGCTTGGCGCGCTTGTCGGCAGAGCTTACGTCTGACTCCGTTGTCTCCACGGGTTTCAGGAGCCCAGCGAGGATCGCATCTGGGTCCAATTTGGCTTCCATTTCGGCCGCCGCCGCAGAAGCCTGGTTAAGCTGGCTGGAGTCCTTTGGAGACGAATCCTCAAGGTCTCTGCATGCCCGCGAGGCAAACCGCCGCTGTTTGGAGAGCAAGGCGTACTGGACCGCGGCATCCGTGTCCTCCAGGGCACGTGGGGCGACCAGCATCTGATGGTATGCCGACACAAGCGCCTTGATGGTCAGGAACTCACGACGACTCTGCATGAGTGCCGTACGCGCCTCGGCCAATAGTGCCCGGTCTCGATTGTCGAGCCGGTTTCCTACGAGATGGCGAACGCGGAAGACAAATCCCTGTTCGGTCTCTTCGCCGAGCATCTGCTCGGGCGTTTGGCTGGTCCCGTCCGGTCCGGGTTTGATCAGCTGCTTCATGACTTCCAGCAGCGGTCCCTTGTCATTCTCTTTCATCCGGGGAATCGCAATCTCAAGCAGTTCCCAGAGTTTCAACAGTTTCGCGCGCTCGACGTTCTGTACGTAGTTCTTCCCCGCCTGCGCTCCGACCGGGATATCTCCCTCGACGCGTTTGACTCCGTCTGCGCCTGCGGTCAGATGTTCAAGGGCAGGGGCCAGTCTTTTGTGGAGATCCTCCACTTCGGCGCATCCGTAGGGTTCAGGGCCACCCGTATGGCTTGCCCGAGTTTTGAGGAGATCGATCTGTGCACCGCAAAGCTGCAGTGTGCATGACTGTGCGACGGGGTGGATTCGGTCGTAGAGTTCTCGGAGCGTCAGGTAATTGATACCGACCGACTGCGCAGCCTCTTGATTGAGTTCTTTCAAGAGTTCAGTGAGCGATACGATGCTTTCTCCGATGAACCATCCCAGGGTTTCATCGACGACGTAGGCAGCAACGGGCTCGCCCCTGCCGACCCGACTTCGGATTCCTTCGTCGAATCGCTCGAAATCCTCGAGCCAACGGGGAAATGCGCCCTCAATGGGGAGCCCATCTTCTACATTCCCTTGGAACATTCGGTCCGCCGAGGCAAAGACCTCAGCAAAACTCAGGACCTGATTCTTGATCTTTTCTTTTGATTCCATGCCGCCCACCGATTCATACCTTCACAATACTACCGAGTGTATGTCAAGATTACGAGTGTTGCACGGGTAAAAACGGACCCTTTCGGGGATTCGCGGATACTTCGAATGGGCATTCTGCCCGAATTGCGCGAGAATTCATGGCTCTACAGGGGGCGGATTTCCGTGCGGTAGCCGTTTCGGATTGTGCTTCTTGTCTCGACTAAGAGATGGATCCAGGTAGTTCTATCCAATACCATGCCC
>CAYTDF010000493.1:0-4430 GCA_964436365.1 uncultured bacterium
CCCTGCGTGCAGTGCGCTCTCTTCCGAAGAGAGGCCCATTGCGCGAAAATGATGCGACAAGGTCTCCACGCGGTCCTGCAAGAGAAGGACGTGCTGTTCTAACGCGGTTACGCGGGACTCGACATCGGGTCTCAGGTCCTCCATAACGCCCTCTCAAGCATTATGTGCCAATAACCGATTGTGCACATCACCCCGCATGCGAAATACGAAAAATGTTAACACGTAAGACGCAGAATTGCATCCACTTTTTTCAAGAATAGACGCAGTTTCTCCAAGCCATTACATGCCACAACTTTCACGCAACCTGTAATATGTTGCGGTATTACAGGTTGCTATTCTGTATTCTTCTGAATCTAAAGGTTTTATGCGTGTTGTCACGGTAAAGATTACGGGACAGTCGCCGACGTCAATGATAAAGTGAACGACCGAAAGAACTCTGGAAGTACCGCAGGGAACCTCA
Organism: uncultured bacterium; assembly: GCA_964436365.1. Classification (GTDB taxonomy): domain Bacteria; phylum Hinthialibacterota; class Hinthialibacteria; order Hinthialibacterales; genus CAYTDF01. Next base: position 461 of record CAYTDF010000493.1, read on the forward strand.
GACTCATCCACCGTGGTCATCATGCGCGTGTCGAGAGGTGTCCGCACGGCATGACGACCGCGCGCAAAATCAGACCTCGACCAACGAGCTATATCTCGCTTGCGTTGAGTTCCAGAGTTCTTCAAAAACGTATATATACTTCTCTTCCCCGTCGACGACCGATAAAGCCTGAATCAGCGCGGGGAAGGCTGAAACGCACCTCGAATGTCGTAGGCAATACAATCCATGAGCACCGCCGACTCGTCGCCATCGATCCCCCACTCAATGTAGTTGCCCCGCGCGGGCTTTCTCCAATCGCTGCCGGGACTGTCGATCCTGCGCACTCCGAGTAACGCATCGTCACGGTAGATCTGCACGCTCGTGTCCTCGCGTACGGCCAAACGGTAGCGATGCATGGTGGATGTGTTGTCGAGCCCAGTGGCAATCGGTTCGTCATTGAAAGCGATCCCAGTGGAGGTGATCGTGAGTGGATACTGATGAACCTTCAGCGCACCGCACCGCACAAAGAGTTCAAAACTCACGCGGCTCTCATTTGGAGACGAGGCGAGCAGTTGAACGCCCAGTTCGGCCGTGAATCCCTGCCGAATATCGGCTCGGCTGAAGCGGTCGGTCCGTTCGTTCGACCAACGAGGTTCGCACCCGTCAATCGCAGTCACTTTCATGATGCCCGGCGATGGAAATTGGGTGACCTGCGATTCACTCCTGCCCTTTGCGATGAAGTTCCAGTGCGAAGCGTTGTCCGTGGCTGGCGGCCCCGGTTCGTATACATACGCCAGTCCATCGCGCACGGGAAGGCTCCGAACAGGCGGCGACGAGGGTGCCTGCGGAGGGGTGCTTTCGAGCCAGGCTTGATTGAAAGCGTAATGCTGCCAACTGCTGATCAGCTGAATCACGCCGTCGGCGCTCTGACAGACGGAGAGGTAGCCCAAGGGCTCGGCGGACTCGGCGTTCATTCGTACTCGGCCACCATCGAAAGTGTTCACGCCATGATCGGGCAGACCATCGGTGATGAAGCGTCGCACGGGCCATGTCTCACCGGCATCGTACGAGAGCGCGCCAAAGAGCCTTTCTTTATCGAACGATGCGAAGAAGAGCGCGCCTTCCCTCAGTCGGAGTAGCACGGCGCGCTGTCCACCGCGGATCGGTGGGAACTCACTGGCACTGATCTCCCAAGTCTTGCCCATATCCGTGGATACACTCTTGGGCATCCGGCCATCGATATTCCTGCCGCGTCCGAATGCGAGGATGCGGCCATCTTTCAACGGAGCGATCCCCGCATGAATGCCCGCGATTGTCCCGCCCGGATCGAACCAAGTACGGCCATCGTCTCGACTGCTCCAGAGAACCGACCCGCCATTCGTGTCGGCTCCGAAAGCGATCGTGCCGTCTTCGGCCCGGAAAACCGGCTCTCCCACCATCTGTCGGAAACCGTGCTCCGGCACGATCAGACGAGCCTTCGACCAGGTGACACCGTGATCGCGTGAGGTTCTCATAACAATCGCCAGAGGGTCCCATTTCCCGGCAACGCAGAGTCCATTGATATGATAGAGCGTGCCCGCGCCGTCATTCCACAACGCCGGGCAATGATCGTTCCGGTCAGGCGCATCCCAGAACAGTGAAGCCCGCTCCCATTCCTCCTCCCCCTGGCGCAGACGAGTACCCCCCACCGCAAGTTCGCGGCCCCGCTCCTCCACACAGGTGTACCAGATGGCCAACAAGTCGCCGTTATCACACTCGACAATAGCCGTGTCGTGGTTGTGATGCGAAAAGAGAGGGCCATGAGAACCCTCGGGAATCTTCACGTATTCGCGCGGACCTTTGAAATAGGGTTCGTTCGGTTTCGGTCCACCCGCTGCCTTCGGTGGTGGGTCCTGACTCACGTTCCGTTGAAAGCGTTGCGGCGAGGGAGGCGGCAAAGGTTTCGTCTCGGGAAGTTCCCCAAGCACAACGCGGAATCCGATCAGCCAATGCTTGTTTTCCGGTAGCGTGCCCATTCGGTTTGCGGAGCGAAGGAAATAGAGATACGTACCGTGACTCCCGCCTCGGGCCACTTTGAAGTCACCGTCGGCGCGCCCCACAGGATCGCTCTGTGCCCCCGCCGCGTAGGGACCGTACCAATCGGAACACCATTCCTCCACATTCCCGTGCATATCGAATAGCCCCCAAGGGCTGGCCGGTGTTCGGCCTACAAACGTATCGACCTTGTCTCTTTCATCGTCAAATGTCGTGCGTCGCGCGTTCTTGTGAAATGCCTCCGGTAATTCATCGCCGGTGTGAAATGGAGTGGTCGTTTCCGCTCGACACGCGTATTCCCATTCGGCTTCGGTCGGCAACCGGAAAGGCCTTCCTACCCTTTCGGAGAGCCAATCGCAGAAGGCTTTGGCCTCGTGCCAGCTGACGAATACAACGGCTTCGTCGTCGCGCGTCGAGAAGCCGTTCTTTCCCCGCAAGTCCGCATGGGAGGGATCGAACAGCTCGTACTGCGCATTCGTAATCTCGTGCGTAGATAGATAGTAGGGTTGGCCGATGGTGACATCGTGAATCGGGCGTTCGTCGAAATCGCCGTTGCGCACGTGGTCCACGGTGATCGCGAATCGCTCAGGATCGCCATGGGGGAACTTCCGGATCAACTCCGCTCGCTGGGGATAGCTGAGGACCTTCGTCAGTTCCTCGGGAAGAGGTGTGTTGACTTCACCCATCGTAAACGTTCCCGCCGGAATACGAACGATTCTCAATGGTGTCACCGCTTCAGAGAGACCGGTGAGTTTGATCTGAATCTCCTCCAATCCGGTATCTGAATTCGTGCCCAGGTCGACGAGTTCTTCCGCCTGGGGAGCCATCGCAATGAGTACAGCAGCGAGCCAGTAGATATTCCACTTCATAAGATCCTCCACTCAGACCGTTTCACCCTCGAGGGGTGGTTCACGATCCCTCGTAGCGCTCAGTTATCCTCTTGCATTCCGCAATCACGTCAAGAACACGTTCGTCCGGCGTACCCAACTCGATATCCGCCATAACCAGATCGCACGGGCCATACTCCTGGGCGATTCTCTCGAAATCTTGGCGGAGGTTCTCCATGGATTTGTTGGCGACATCCATCGGCGTATACATGATGGCCCGACGCGCATCGGGAATCACTTCGCGGGCGCGCGGAAGGTCCGAATCCATACCCATGTCAATGTAAGCCAACCCCGGCACGGAAGCGTACGCTTCGAAATAGGGATTGGCGTTCCACGCGCAGTTGTGGATACCGATGCCGTCGAACGACTCCCCAATGCGTCGATCGTACGGAAGAATGAACTCTCGGTACTGTTGGGGCGAAATCATGTTGACCAGGCAGTTGCTGGTTGTGAAGAAGTTCAGATCGACACCGCTTTGCCGCTGCAGGTCACGGAGCCCCCGGCACGCGTCAATCATCGTTGTGCAGATACAGTCGAGCAGGCGATGACAGCGCTCGGGAGAATCGATCATGTCAAGAAAGATATGCTGTCCGCGCAGACGCTGGGCGTTGTTGAGAACCCCCTGCCAGTTGAGAAATCCCTCGATCCGACCTTCAATCCTGCCGATTTCATCCACTTGTACCATCAACTCTTGGAAGAAAGGACTCGCCTCGAGATCCGGTGGGGAGAGTCGATCCACCGCCTCGTCGCTGAGATATTCGTGCTCGCAGTTCGGCCAATTGTTCGAAGCGTAACGGATGGAGACCCCATAAATCGCAGCCACCAAAGACGCACCGAAAGTCCCGGTCAGGATATCCAGCGGTGCGTCGGGACGATCGATCCCGCCGATACTCGTACCTGGAAAACGCCGTTTGAGTTCGTTCCGCATGGCGATGACCGAATCGCGCCGAGTGTACGGATCCGTGTGCCATTTCTCCCCGAAATCGATGCCCAGTGCGGCATGGAACCACTGCGGCGAGAAACCGATCTCAGGACGGAGATAAGCTTCGTTTCCTACGGCGAGCCTTCGT
>CAYTDF010000494.1:0-4425 GCA_964436365.1 uncultured bacterium
GATAGAGTTTGTGCGAAACAATCAGGGAGCACGTGCAGGGGGTTTTGATGTTTTTCCGCGATGTGCCAGGGAACTTTGGGTTGCAGAAGAGGCACGAGGGCCCTCTCCCTGTACCGGGATCGGAGACCGAACAGAACCCCAACCTCGCCTCGGACGCGACCCTGGAGCGCGCCCCCGAGCGGGAGCCGGTCCCCCCTCCCGATTTGACGGCCGTATCGGATCATGAACCCAAACCGCCAGATGAACCGAAGTCAGAGGCCAAACGCAAACCGATCGAACTGGAAATCCCACTCAAGACCGTGACGATTCAGATGACGGCGACATTCAACCACGCGCTCGAAGTCGAACTGGAAGAGAGAGTTAAGGACGCGCTGCAAGCGGCTTGGGATACGGAAGATATGGTGAGGGTAGCGGAGATCCTCGGACCCCACATCAAAGGAAGTCTGAAACTGACGGATGCGGACGAGATTCGGATTCACGATGTGTTGAGCTAGGATGCACGTGGCGGATTCTTCGGCAGAGACGTTCCAGTAGAAAGCAACACGAAACCCATGAAGAGTCTCGATAAACAGCAGCGCGCCCATCTACGAGATCTGGCCGCGCGGGTAGCCGACATCGCGCAGACCCCGGAACAGGCAGAACGGCGCGAACTGTGGAAACGTCACAACGGGCTGGAGAACGTGAGACCCATGGTTCTCTGTTTCCCGGAAGGCGCATGGCGGGAACTGCTTCCGCATGACTCAATGACTCTGGAGGATCCATTCTGGTCCGAGATCGAATGGCATCTGCGGCACATTCTCTACCACTTCGAACACCACCACGACGACCTGACCCTCGAACCCGTGTTCCGCCTGCCCATCCAGGTCACTCATACGGGCTGGGGTATGAAGAGCCGTCGGCTGGGTTCGGACGATCCCTCGCGCGCGTGGAAATGGGACCCCGCGCTGAAAAATCCAAAAGAGCTCTCCAAACTCCACTACCCGACGATCATTTATGACGAGGACGATACGAACCGGAAACTCGCCAACGTGCGCGATGTTTTTGGCGACCGGCTCGAAGTTGAGCGGAGCGGCGCAAACTGGTGGAATCCGGTAAGCGTCGTCGGCATTCTCGCCGAGCTGCGGGGCCTCGGGCAGCTGATGCTGGATCTGTGCGACCGTCCGGAGTGGGTGCACGAAGCGATGAGCCTTCTTTCCGAAGGCGTGCGCCGCCTGATGTGCGAACTGGAAAGCCGAAATCTGTTGACCTTGACCAATCGAGATCATTACGTCGGCTCTGGGGGCTTGGGGTACAGCGACGAGCTGCCCGCGCCGGGCTTTGATGGCACGCATGTCCGGCTTTGCGATACGTGGGGGTTTGCGGAGGCGCAAGAGGTTTCGGAAGTCTCGCCACGGATGCACGAGGAGTTCTGCTTGCAGTATCAAATCCCTCTGTTGGAAGCGTTTGGGCTGAACTGCTACAACTGTTGTGAGGATATTACGCACAAATTCAAGACGATCAAGAAAATCCCACGTTTGCGCCGGGTCTCGGTGAGTCCTTGGACCGACCGGCGCGTGGCCGCGGAGGAACTCGGGGACGATTTCATCTACTCGTGGAAACCGAATCCGGTGATGGTCGCGGCGGATTACGATCCCGACTTGATTCGCCAGGTGACTCGCGAGACGTTGGAGATCACGCGTGGGTGCGTGGTCGAGATGATCTTGAAAGATACGCACACCATCAATAACCACCCCGAACGATTGACGGTCTGGACGGATATCTGCCGCGAAGAGATTGCCCGCGTTCAGGGAGATTAGAGAGAGCCGAGGAACTGAATACGATGTCCAAAGCGATCTCGCAAGACGTTTCGCGATTGAAGGCCCCCTCCAGACGGCGTTTCTTGACGGTCGCGGGCGGCGTCGGGGTTGGTGCTAGCCTTGGCGCGCCAGCCGTTCGCGTCATGGCCTCGGCTACCGACACGAAAGAGCGACCACGCATCGTCAAGCCTCTCCCTCAACAACAGGCATGGCAGGACTGCGAATTGGGCATCGTCTATCACTTCGACCTGCCGGTCTACCTGCCCCACGGGTGGGCATGGAAACCCAGTTACGAGAAGCCCCTATCGCCAGATCTCTACAACCCCAAACACCTGGATACCGATCAATGGCTGGAAGCCGCCCGAGCGGCGGGAGCCGGGTACGCAATCTTCACGGCCACGCATATGGGCGGGTTCTTGCAGTGGCCGAGCGATCTCTATCCTCACGGCGTCAAACAGGCCCCATGGCGAGACGGGAAAGGGGACGTCGTGGGGGATTTCATCGCCTCTTGCCATCGCTACGGCATCCGCCCCGGTCTCTACGTCAGTACGCGTTTCAACGCCTACTGGCAAGTAACAAATACGGAAGTCAATTTCGGCGAGGGAGACGATGACGAGAAACAAGCCCGCTATATCCAGACCTGCGAGGGGATGGTGACCGAACTCTGTTCGCGCTATGGCGACCTGCTCGAGATCTGGTTCGATGGCGGCGTCCAGACACCGGATCGAGGCGGCCCCGATGTACTACCGATCGTCGACAAACACCAACCCAACATCAACTTCTATCACAGCAAACAGCGGGCGCACCACCGTTGGGCCGGAAACGAAAATGGGACGGCTGGGTATCCTTGCTGGGCGACCATGCCGAGCGTGGAGTCGCACGATCATATGTCACCGGAGACCATCCAGAAACTGCTACCCCACGGCAGCCCGGACGGCGAGGTGTGGATGCCGCCGATGTGTGACGCCCCCCTGCGTGACCATGAGTGGTTTTGGCGACCAGACGATGAGCGGAAGATCTATTCGCTCGACGCCCTGGTGGAGATGTACTATCAGTCCGTCGGCCGGAACGGCAACCTGATCCTCGGCGTCACACCCGACCGGGACGGTCTGGTTCCCCAAGCGGACATGAAACGTCTGGAAGAACTCGGCAAAGCGATCCGGCAACGATTGGGAACGCCCGTCGCCAAGACGCACGGCTCCGGGAATACGGTCGAGTTGCCCCTTCCCCCAGCGCGCCGAATCGACCATGTGGTCCTCATGGAGGCGATCGCGAACGGCGAGCGTGTCCGTGAATACGTCGTGGAAGGCCTGGTGGTGGGCGGATGGTGGAAGCGCATCGCCGAGGGAACATCCATCGGCCATAAACGTATCCAAACGTTCGATCCGATCGAGGCCGCAAAGGTACGGCTGCGCATCACGGAGTCCATCGCGACACCGCAGATTCGGAATCTTGCCGTGTATCGCGGTCTCACGTGACAGACTGCCTTTGGGGCTCCGTAGCGAAATCCTAACATCCGACACGGAAAACGGCTACATTGCAGGCTTATAGAGCACCTCTCGAGAGTTTCTTCCTTTTGAAGGATGCAAACCGTTGGGTGGTTTCTCCTCAACCCCCTCGCAACCTCCCCCAATCTTTAGGGGAGGAGGTTTTGGCTTCGCCAAAAGGAAAGAGCTGTTGAGAGCCACTCTAGTATCCTCCGAGAGTTCTTTCCGATTGAAAGACGCTCGAACACATTCGTTACGGCCCGATTCACAGAGTCGGGCCTCGGGAGTCCAGAACTATGGTTGACCACGACCGCTTTCGCTTCAAGACGCTAGAAGAACTCAAAGCCAAAATCGACGCGCTGGAGCTTGACCTTCCCTGCTCGGAAGAGCTCGATATTCTCGGGACCCCCGTCGCCTTCGGGAACGGTACGGTTCCCAATCGGCTCGCGTGCCAGCCGATGGAAGGCTGCGACGGGCTTGCGAACGGTGCGCCATCCGACCTCACTCGGCGGCGCTATCGGCGGTTTGCCAAAGGCGGTTCGGGACTCCTCTGGTTCGAGGCGTGCGCGATTACCCAGGAGAGCCGCGCCAACCCACGGCAACTCTGGATTCATGAAGAAGTGTTGGACGATTACAAGCATCTGGTGAAGATGACGCGGGAGGCCGCGTACGAGTCGATGGAGCATAATCCGTACCTGGTTCTGCAGCTGACGCATTCCGGCCGCTACAGCCGTCCGGAGAAGAGACCCCATCCAATCCTCGCCCATCACAGCAAGATTCTCGACCCCCGGCATAACCTCCCGGACGACTACCCGCTGATTCGCGACGAGGAACTGATTCGCCTGCAAGAGGTCTATGTGGAAGCGGCCCGGCTGGCGCAGGAAGCCGGCTTCGACGCTGTGGATGTCAAGAGCTGCCACCGTTACCTGATCAGTGAATTGTTCGCCTCGTTCACGCGCGAGAACAGCCGCTACGGCGGACCGTACGAGAATCGCGTGCGTATGCTGCTGGAGACTGTGACGAAGATCCGGGAGGCGTTGCCCAATCTAGAAGTGACGTCCCGTTTGAACGCATACGATGCAATCGAACATCCATACGGCTGGGGAGTCGACAAGAACGACTACCGGAAGAGCGATCTGACC
>CAYTDF010000495.1:0-842 GCA_964436365.1 uncultured bacterium
CCGCGCAGCCACTCCATCTTGAGCTCACCACCCGCGCTCAGCGCGATCAGGCTGATGGTTAGGCCGTTGATAAACAACAGGCCCTCGGACATCTCGAACGTGATCAGGTTGAGGACTCGAGGACCGATGAGGATACCGAGTAGCAGGTAACCTGTGAGCCGGGGCAAATTGAATCGGGACGACGCGCGACCCGCAACATAAGCCGTCAAAAGCACAAAGCCCGTCGCCAACGCCAGTGTAGGTTGCTCTTCACTCACACCCGCCCAATCACCCAGTCCACGGATGGCAACCATCAGTAGGAGACAGACGAATAAGGCAAGTCCGTGCATGGTCTAAGCCTCGACCTGCTCTTCCTGGAGGTGCCGCAGCGCGACCGGGACCATCAGATCGCCGATGACCGCTCCCGCCGTGACAATCCAGAGCAGCGCGTCACCATGGGGCCCGCCCTGCACCGTTGCGTAGTCGAGCGCAACCGCGATCGAGAATGGTCCGGAAGCAACCAAGCCCCAACCGGCTTTGCTCGACTCCCCCGGAAGTCTTTTACCGAATACGTTACCGATCGTTATCTTTGCGCCGGCACGAACAAGCACGTATGCCGCAAGCGGGATCAACCACCAGGGTTCCCGTGAGTAGAGATGTGCGCCCGCCATCAAGAACATGAAGAAGACAATCGGGCGTTCGACGAGTGTCAGAACGTTGTAAAACGTCTGTTTCTTGACAATAGGGATGTTGGCGACAAAGAATCCGGCCAAAAAACCAATGCCCGGAACGGCCAAATCCAAATACGCGGCGGCTCCCGATGAGAGAATGGTGACACCGAGACAGATGGCCATGGTCTCGTC
>CAYTDF010000495.1:852-4419 GCA_964436365.1 uncultured bacterium
CACAACGTCACGCCTAACCAGAGCATGCCGACAGGGAAACCGGTGACTGCACCACCCTTACCGACGAACGAGAACAGCACAATTGCAATCGCGACGGTGGGGAAATCATCCAGGCCGGTTGCAATTCTCAGGAACGTCGATTCTTTGCCCGGACTCTTTCGCCCGGCCAGAACCGGGATTGCCTGAGAGGAGACCCCCGCACACGCGCCCATCGTCAGCGACAGCAATACCAACGGCGAGCCGCTTATTCCAACCGCATAGAAAACCCCCGCCGACACCACAGTAATCGCGAGAATGGTCAGTCCGCTCTCCAGCGTCATACCGAGCACGTACCGGCGTGGGACTTGATACAGAAGAGAAAGATCCGCCTGCATCCCAACCAGAAACCCTACCCAGCCCAGACTGAGGATGACCAGAGGCTGCAACTCGCGCAGGAACATACGGTCGATGACTCCAGTACCTTCCGGCCCAAGGAGGAATCCAATCACGCAGAATACGATACCCGTGCCAAACAGATGTTCGAGCCAGGCCAGGCCGGTTTTGTGCCGGTGAAGACGGCTTCCACCGTAGGCCAACGAAATCAACAACACGGCACAAGCGAAGAATTGCATGGCAACCTGTTCGTGAACTCTTTGTACGCCGGGTGGGCGGGGTGAATGCTTCAGAGTCTCTCTAGAGAGTTTCGTTCGCCGGGGGAAACTAGAGTGCGTGCGAGGGCTGGATGCGCAGCGTCCTCCATTCGGAACTAGTTCTTTGGAGATGCTCTATAGATCGTCAAAAACCTGACGCTGGAGTGCGAGTTCGGACGTGATCGGGATGGCGAAACTGACACCCAGGCCGCTGACCACATCCGGTTCGATATACTCGGCGATCATGTTGTGAACTTCGGGCACCATGGCCGCGGGCATCGCCGCAAGAATTATGCGAGAAGTCCCACCTGCCTTGAATACATCTTTGAATCCGGCGAAAAGTGGAACCTGTGAAGCAATGATCTCTCCCATTCCCCTGGCGTTGATGACGCTGGCGCCAGCGATCCCCAACCCCAGGAACCCTGTGAGGATGCTCTCGACAATGTCGTCGTCCTTCACAATGCAAACCAGCAACTGATACTCCATCGAATGCACTCCGTGGATCATCCTCGCGAGGGATCGTCGCCGAGCAGAATGGCCATCACGGCCTCGGGGGACTCCGCACTCTTGAGGGCGTCCCGATTTGCGGGTGAGTCCAAGACACGGGCCAGACGTGCCAAAATCTGCATGTGCCGGTGGGAATCGGACGCGCTGACCGCTGAAAAGGCGGCCAACCAGACCGGTTCACCATCCGGGGCGTCAAAGTCGACGGGATGGGCAAGTCTCGCGAGACCGACAAGAGCCTCAATCTCGCCCGCCACACGCGCGTGCGGCAACGCCACACCGTGCCCCACGGCCGTGCCCCCTAGACTCTCACGGTCCACCAAGGCCTGCATCAGGCTCTTTGCGTCGATCTCGGGACGCTCCTCGGTAACGTGAGAGGCAATCGCCAGCAGCAACTCGTCCCGCGAGCCAACGTCTATATCGAGCAAAATCAGACGCGGCGTCACAAACCTCTTCAGTCTCATTGGAAGTTCACCCACCTCTTGTTCTGGAACCTGCCGCCAAGCCGTAACCTGCGACGCGCTTCCGGGAAGAACGGGGGCTCCTCTTACCCCCACTGCTTCCGAATGAACCCCAGCCCCTCACGGGCCAGGCGCTCTTGAGTGTCGAACATACTCCGCCAGATACACGTGGCCGCAGCGACCTCCGGCATGGCCCGTCCAAACGCTTCGATGGTCAACCACCCGTCGTAGCCTATCTCCTGAATCGCTTTGAAGACGCCAGCCCATGGAACGTGCCCCTTACCGGGCGTACTTCGGTCGTTTTCCGAGATGTGGATGTGAAAGATATGCTGCCCGCCGCCACGAATCGCGGCGTCGATCTCTTTCTCTTCGATGTTGGCGTGAAACGTGTCGAACAGAATACCGAAGCTCTTCATGCCCACTTTCTCACACATCGCGACACTGTCTGCAACACTGTTGAAAACGTATGTCTCAAAGCGATTGAGGGGTTCCAAAGCGAGGAGAACACCGGCCTGTTCGGCGTGGCTGGCGGCCTCACGCATAATCTCGGCGCATCGGTCCAACTCATCCTCAGTGGGGCCCCGCCCCATAAGACGTCCACAGGGCGAGTAGAGCGGTCCCGCGAGTGTCTCCGCGCCCAGCTGAACACAGCTATCGATGCACCGTTTGAGGTGGTCGCATCCCGCTTGTCTCACCGCGGCATCTTCGCTCACCGGATTGGCTTCCTCCTGCACGATCGTGCAGGCCGTACGGCCTAGACCCAGATCATCGGCGTGTCGGCCCAGGGCTTCCCAAGGCGAACAGACCGGATCGAACATGGGAAACTCCACACCGTCAAACCCCCATGCCTTCAGATTGTCCAGCAGCCCGCAATCTTCGTCTCCCGCGGCCGGAGTCCAGAGCAAAAGGTTCATTCCAACCTTCATGACGACTACTCCTTTCAGCACCGTGGAACCATCACGCGCGCCCTTCTTCTCGGACGCCCAGAGCCTCTCTGGGACGTTCCTCCCGGTAGGGCGTGCGAAGTGCCCCCGTTGGCCGGGCACTCAGGACTCTCCAATCGGAAAGAACTCTCGAGGAGAAACCCACGATATTTCCGTGGTTCCATCGGGTTGATTGTACTCATACAAAGGACCTTGCCGCAATTCAACAGCGTCTATATGACCGAAAGAAAACGGTTTGCACTTGAGTCAGGCCTGTTGAACCGACAAGATGCAGTATGGCAAGAGGAACGACAAAGAATGCGACGGGGATCCCCTCACTGGATCGACTGGTCCGGGAACTCTCCAAGCTGCCCCATACCGGCCCGAGAATGGCGCTTCGGCAGGCTTACACACTGCTGAAATGGGATCCGAGGGACGTCGAGTCGCTTGCGGAAGCCTTGGAAGGGCTAGTGCGAAAGGTGGTCCGTTGTTCTGTTTGCGGGAACTACACCGAAACGGACCCCTGTCACATCTGCGGAAACGCCGACCGCGATCAAACCCAGCTCTGTGTGACCGAGCAGCCACAGGACATCCTGGCGCTTGAACGCACCGGATCATACGAGGGGCTCTATCACGTCTTGGGCGGTTCACTCTCACCGATCGACGGAATCGGGCCCGAGGAACTGGGCATTCCGCGCCTCTTGGAGCGTCTGAAAGGCCCTGCCCAAGAGGTTGTGTTGGCTACAAACCCAAATATGGAAGGAGACGCTACCGCTGTCTACCTCGCAAACCTCATCAAACCTCTGGGGATTCGCGTAACTCGCATCGCCAGGGGACTCCCCTCAGGCAGCGACCTCGAGTACGCCGATGAAGTGACCCTTTCATCGGCATTCGCCGACCGTCGCGATGCCTAGAAACGGTCCGCTTCCAGAAGCCGGACTGTATGTCTGTCCAGGTATCCTGACAAAGAGATACGGAGAACCAATTGCCTAACGCTAGGCCGAATGGCCCTGGGTGCTACAATCTGTCGTGTGTTTGAAGGATTCGCGG
>CAYTDF010000496.1:0-4416 GCA_964436365.1 uncultured bacterium
CCTGAAAGCGCTTCGGGCTCATTGCAGCGCCTTTGTTACGCCTTTGCATTTCCAGGAATTCGATGCGGAGAAGATAAAGGCCCTCGGCATACAGATCGATACCGGCGATTGCCGTCGCATCGCCTCGCAAGACAGACGGCTGGCGTTGAGTGCGGCGGGAGGCGTCGTCGCGTACCTCGCAGATACCCAAGAGGAGACTCTGGCCCAGCTGACACACCTTGGCCTCTACCAGCGGAAGCGCTTCTTACTGTTGGATCGCGGGACTGAGAAGAACCTCGAACTCTTGGTCAATCAAAGCGAAGGCGGGCGACGCTACACCCTGGTGGGTGTGATCGATCAAACTGTAACGGCCATGGGGAGTCGACGGGCGAAGCAATGGATACTACGCCCGTTGCTGGACGTCGGCGCGATCAATGCTCGGCTGGAACTGGTTGACCGGCTGGTGCAGTATCCCAACGAACGTACGGAACTGCGCGAGGCCTTGCAGTCGATGAGTGATATCGAGCGTATCGTGGGTCGCGCTCTGTTTGGGAACGCCAACGCCCGCGATCTGGCCGCTCTGCGGACATCGCTCGAACAGGTCCTTCCTGTCAATCGCGTTTTGGGGAAAGAGGCGTTACTGGAAGCCGGAAGAACGGTTCTCGAGATCGAGAAGCTTCTCGATCGGAGTCAATCCGAGACAGAGGAAGCGTCGGTGGACAGCCCTCAAGGCAACGTATTGCTTGATGAGGTCATGGAGTTACGGGAGTTGTTGGTGGCGGCGGTTGCGGACGATCCGCCACTCACCTTGCGCGAGGGGGGGATGATCAAGGACGGATTCGACCGGGAACTCGACGAATTGCGTGGAATTCGCCGAGATGGGCGAGGATTTATCGCCGCGATGGAGGAGGCCGAGCGCGAGCGGACAGGAATCACGTCGCTTAAAGTGGCCTACAACAGGGTTTTCGGGTACTACATTGAGGTTACGCGAGCCAATCTCGACAAAGTCCCGGAAAGTTATATCCGCAAACAGACATTGACGAACGCCGAACGGTTCATCACCCCCGAACTGAAGGAATATGAAGCGAAGGTCCTGAACGCCGAGGACCGAATCCACGAGTTGGAATACCGGCTACACCAGCGTCTACTCGAGGCCGTTGCGGGCTACGCGTTGCGTCTGAAAGCTACAGCCGCCCAGATTGCGGCCATCGATGTCTTGCAGGGATTCGCCGAATGCGCCTCGCGGAATGGCTACATACGGCCATCCATGGACGAAGAGGATCGCATTTCTGTCAGAGAGGGCCGCCATCCTGTTCTTGAACGCTCTGACGCGGTTGACCTCTTTGTTCCCAACGACATCGAACTCGACACGGATACCCGCGTAATGATCATCACCGGACCCAACATGGCCGGTAAATCGACCTACATCCGGCAAGTGGCACTGATCGTGTTGATGGCCCAGATGGGTAGTTTTGTCCCCGTACGTGAAGCCGAAATCGGCGTTGTCGACCGACTCTTCTCAAGGATCGGAGCCTCCGACGACCTCTCCCGGGGGCGTTCGACTTTCATGGTCGAGATGATTGAGGCCGCCACGATTCTTCGCGAGGCGACCCCGCGCAGCCTGGTGATCTTGGATGAGATCGGGCGAGGCACGAGCACCTTTGACGGTGTTTCACTCGCGTGGGCGATGGTCGAGCATCTCCATGCCCTCAAGCGCATTGGGGTCAAGACGCTATTCGCCACGCACTATCACGAACTGGCCGAACTGGAAGACCGCCTGGAACGAGCGAAGAACTACCACGTTCGTATCGCCGAAGAGGGAGACACCATTCGTTTCCAGTATCGCATTGAGCCCGGATTCTCCGACCACTCCTACGGTATCCACGTCGCGGACCTTGCGGGCGTGCCCAAAAAAGTCACCGGAAGAGCACGCGAAGTCCTCGCGAATCTGGAAAAGACGATGTCCCGAGGCGCTGAGCGATCGGAGGGGGTCCAGATGTCTCTCTTTTCCTTGGTTGAAGAACCTCTGCGGCGAAAACTGGCCGATGTCGACCTCGATCAGCTTTCACCACGCGACGCGTGGAACGTGTTGTCCGACCTTGTAAAGGAAGCCAAGGAGTAGTGCGGTCCAAAGCGGCTTGATTGAATGCTTGAAAACGTTGCGGTATCATCAAGAGTTGTCGAGAAGCATGAGAGCGTCTCACTGATTATCTCTCTGTAAACTCGTGGGAGGCGTCCGTTTGGACGAGGGCTCGCGGTTCCCATTGAGGACTTCGAACCACCTGCCGTCACCCTACCTCCGTCGCGAGCGAAACTGGAAAGCGAATGGACATTCGGAAAACCGTCGAGGAACTCTCTGAAGCGCTGGTTTTTGTGGATCGAACGGATCTGCAAACCCTTGCCGGTATGCACACTCGATTCGAGAAGACCGCCGAGTGGGCGGAAGAACGGGCGTTGGATAGAATCGTGCAAGCCAGCGCGCGTGCCTCCACCTTGATCGAGGCGATTATTCTTGAGGAGTGCGAGGACCCCGAAGGCGGAATCAAGTTGATCGGTCGCATTGTCACGGCGTTCCAGGAAATCGTCTGTGGGGGCCGAGATGCCGACGAAGTGGAGTTTCCACCCGAACTGAACTTGCCAGGCGGCAGCTGTTCCGCTGAAGGGACAGACGTTCTCTCCGAATCCACGGGATCGGCCAACTCCGGCCCCGTAGCGCCTTCGCTTCCGTCCCATGTCGATGAGAAGCTCCTTGCCGATTTTCTTGCTCGGCAGACGAGCGCGATGGATGAGTTGGAAGCGCTGATCCTTATGATTGAATCGGGCGACGATCCTGAGAGTCAAGTGGCGCTTCGGGGAATCATCCACACCCTAAAGGGCGAGGCGGGCGTCGTCGGTCTTCACGATGTCGAGCGTGTCTGCCATACGGTCGAAGACCTACTTGACGGCGAACTCCCACCCCAGATGGCCGACACTCTGTTGACTGTGAAGGACTGGCTAAGTCATGTGCTCTCCCATTGTGCCGGAGTCGGGCCAGAGGCGGGACCTGCAGAGCAAGTGCTCGGACATCTGGCAACGCTCACCGCGGCAGAATCCTTGCCCTCCGACGTTCCGCATGAGCGGGAGTCTGTGGCTGTAGACGTCGATTCGGTGGAGGAGACGCCGCCTGAACCGGCCCCAGAGGCGGGAGACATCGACCTGGGACTTCTCGCGGATTTCATCGCCGAAGCGCGTGACCACCTCGAGAATGCCGATACACAGCTCTTGACGCTTGAAACCGATCCCAAACACGATGAAGCCCTGAATTCCGTTTTCCGTGCATTCCACACCATCAAGGGTGTAGCCGGATTCATGGAACTTCATGACATCGGCTCGCTCGCACACGAAGCTGAGAGTCTGCTCGATCGATGCCGAAAGGGCGACATGGTCCTTGTGGGCTTGGCCATCGACGTCATCTTCGAGGCCGTAGACACGATGAAGCGGCTTTTCGATGGCCTCACGTCCTCGCTGGCGAGTGGGGAACTTCCGGTGGCGGATACGACGTTGTCACCCGTGCTGGAACGTATTCGCTTGGTTGCCGTCGGCGAACTGGCCGAACCGCAGGGGGCTGAAGGTCCGTTGGCCGATGCACCCTCTGAGGAAGTTTCTGTCTCGCCGGGACCGGCAGCGATTACCGAGGAGGAGATTCAGCGTGCTCGTTCTGAGGCCGCTGAACACCAGGACCCGGTCGAGAGCGTTGACCAACCGACGAAACCCCAGCCCGCTCCCGCCCCAAAACCTGCGGTCCAACAGCAGCGCCCCGTGCGTGTTCGGGAGTCCGTCAAAGTAGACGCCGAGCGGCTTGACCGTCTGGTTGAGACCATCGGCGAATTGGTGATTGCCGAATCGATGGTCTCCAAATCTGCCGAGGAGGAGGGGCGCAGAAACCCCGATCTGGCGCGACACATGAAGCAACTCGGTAAGATCACACGAGAGCTGCAGGAGATGGGAACCTCACTCCGCATGGTTCCTGTACGGTCAACGTTCCAAAAGATGGCGCGGCTTGTACGCGATCTCTCTCGAAAAACCGGCAAACCGCTCGACTTCGTCATGGCGGGCGAGGAGACCGAACTGGACAAGACTGTCGTGGATCGATTGGGGGATCCCCTGGTCCACATGCTTCGGAATGCGGTCGACCACGGGCTGGAAGCCAGCACCGAGGATCGCACGCAAGCGGGCAAATCGGAAAGAGGCCGAATCGAACTGCGCGCGTTCCATAAAGGCGGCAACATCTACATCGAGATCGAGGATGACGGACGGGGGCTCAATCGGGACGCTATCCTTCAGAAGGCTCGTGAGCGGAGTTTGATTGGCAACGGCCACAATATGAGCGACCGTGATGTCTTCAGGGAGCCTCGAATAATCATGTTTTGGGAGAGAGTTTGCGCTGATTTTGCTGAT
>CAYTDF010000497.1:0-4405 GCA_964436365.1 uncultured bacterium
GCATCATGCGTGTTTCCTGGAACGAATAGAGCCATTCCCGGTCCCAATGGGTGTTGGAGATCACATGCAGTTCATAGCCTTCAGACATTCTTCATCCTCCTGGTTTTTTCCGCCGCTTAAGGTGAGTCGTTAAGCGGCCAGGGTACTACAGCGGATTCTCTCCCATTTGTGTAGCCGATAACGCCGTTTTACCGGACGTGCAACAGCGCTGTATGACAGAATCCCGGTCATGCACATGGATTCTCCCTTTTCTTTGACTCCGCAGGCGTTGGGAGCGCGGCTTCACGTCTTGCCGCTTTGCGGCCTTGGGGGCAGAATGGACGCTGTAAGACACAGATGGAGAGAACGAACAATGCGCAAACGAATCTCGCACGCGATACCCGGCAACCTCTGGACCATTCTCGGCGTGGGGCTGTTTCTCATGGGGGCCTGTGCAACGGTCGAGCGGCCGCCGTCGACCGAGCCGGTTGTAGAGACCGCGAACTGGCATGAGAACGCTTTCTTCGGATTGCATTACGATCTGCACGCCAATCTCAACGACACCGAGTTGGGGCGGATGACAACGTACGAACATATCAAGGAAGAACTGACCAAGGTGAATCCCGATTTCGTGCAATACGATTGCAAGGGTCACCCGGGTGTCACCGGCTACCCAACGCGCATCGGCACGCCGTCGCCGGGCATCCAAAAAGACGCGCTGAAGATCTGGCGCGAGGTGACGCGCGACATGGGGATTCCGCTCTCGGTTCATTACTCCGGTATTTGGGATAACGCGGTCTTGGTGCAGCATCCCGAATGGGCGCGAACCAACGCCGACGGCTCCAAGAGCGAGCGGCACGTTTGTGCGCAGAGCGCTTACACCACCGAGTTCATGATTCCGCAGCTGCTCGAAGTTATTGATGAGTACGACGTCGACGGGTTTTGGATCGACGGAGAGAACTGGGCGTCGCTTCCCTGTTACGGTCCCGAATGCAAGAAGAATTTCACGGAAGAGACCGGCATTACCGATATTCCCGCAAAGAAGGACGAGCCGAACTGGCGCGCGTGGGCGGATTTCCATCGAGGTCTGTTCGAGCAACACGTGCGCCTTGTGGCCGAGGCCGTCCACGCCCGCAAACCCGAATGCTTGGTTTGCAGCAACTGGATGTACTCGGTGCGCCAACCCGATCCGGTCACGGTACCCGTCGACTACTTGAGTGGCGACTTCACCCCCTCGTTTGGGTGTGAGCGGGCTTGCGCGGAGGCACGCTTCATCGCTGGCCGGGGAATGCCCTGGGATCTGATGGCCTGGTCGTTCTTCCGGACCGGCGATCAGGCGTGGACAATGAAGAGCGCGGAACATCTCTGCCAAGAAGTCTCTGTCGTCTTGGCCAATGGTGGCGCGGTCTTCATCTACAACCAACCGCAGCGGAACGGGCATCTCGTCGGTTGGCACCAGGATATCTTTGCGGAAGTGGCTCGGTTCTGCCGGGCCCGGCAGGCGTACAGCCAGCACACTCAAGGCGTTCCCCAGGTCGCGATTCTGCACAGTCAGAGCCATTACTACAGCGCCAACCGCTCGCTGTACGATCTGGGCAACGCTCACAAGCCGATGGAAGGCGCGCTCCATGCGCTGCTTGAATGCGGCTACTCGGTCGAACTCCTCAATGAAGAGAGTCTGATGGAGCGTATGGCCGACTATCCGCTGGTGGTGATCCCCGAACAGACCCATCTGCCCCCGGCGCTCTCCGACGAACTAGAGCGGTACGTACGCGGAGGGGGACGCTTGTTGATGAGCGGAACCCATCTCGCGGAAGCTCACGGCGGATTGCTGGGTGTGGCGGCGCTCGAAGGCCAGCGTGGACAATCGTATCTGCCTGCCAACGGTGGTGTTGTGATCGTCGGCGGAGCGTGGAAGAACGTGCGCGCGACAGACGCGGTAGAGAGCGCGGCGCTCTACTCCGGGCAGGAGATCCCCAGCGACAAGGCCGGGACGCCTGCCGCGACCCTGCGAACCTTGGGCGACGGACGTATCGCTGCGATTCACGGCCCCGTTTTCGACAACTACTGGCAGGCGCATTATCCGAGGTTGCGTGCGTTTATCGCCGACCGCGTGCGGGAACTGGCTCCCCCAGCGTTGGGGCATGTTGATGGACCGGCTTCTGTCGAAGTTTCGTTGCGGGAAAAGGGCGATTGGTTACTGGTGCACTTGGTAAACCGGGGCGCGAATCCCTCGCTCGATCCACGCCGCCATGGGGTTGAAGCCGTGCCGCCCGTCGGGCCGTTGACGGTGCGCGTTCCGTGCCCAAAGAAACCCAACAAAGTCACCATGGCGCCCGAGAACAAACGTGTGCGCTGGTCGTGGCAAGACGGATGGCTTCACGCGACAGTCCCGGAGATCGGCATCTACGAAGTGATGGTAATCGAACGAGATTAGGGGATTGTCCGGAGACGGTACCGTACAACGAGATGGAACCGTCTCCGGAATCCTCAGTCTAACCAATTCAAGTACCTAATCATCTAATGCAGCATCCATTCTGTTACCGGGGTCTGTCGGAGATGATTGAGAGCGGTTTGCAGCAGTTCGTCACTGTCGCCGGTGAATGAATCCTCATTCGGCTCGAAGCGGATGTCCGGCGGAATCCCTTCTTCATCGAGGGGGACCTTATCGGTTCGATAGTCGATCCAGCGCGGGACGCTTACGTTTAGCCCGAATCCCAGTTCGATCAGCATTGGATTTCCACTGGAGCCTCGGGTGTTATCGCCCAGCAAAGTCACACTCGGACACATATCCATCATCTTGACGAACGACTCGTTGCTGCTCATGCAACGCGGCCCAATCAGCACGATCACAGGCTTGTCGTAACGCCAGGCCCCAGTCGGCTCAAAAGAGCGGGGAAAGAAATCCGTCAGATCCTCATGCCCCGGGCCGTTACGATACTGGCTGTATGCGTAGACGTAGGGTTGATCCGCGAATCGCCCGGCCACATTCTGGGCCAGCGGTTCGCTTCCGCCGCCGTTGAAACGGACATCAACGATCATAGCGTCCGTCTCCTTCATCTGTTCAATCGCGTCGTCGATGTGTGAGAGAATGGCGTCATACGACCAGGAGTGAATTGCAAGGAATCCGATATTGTCGGACGTGACGCCCCAATCGACAAACGGCTCGAAGGATTCGATTGTTCCGATCAGACTCTCGTAGGCATCGCGATTGGCATTGGTGTTGACGTTGTCGCTATAAACCGGCATATAGGCGTCGTTGAGGCGGACCCAGATATGGAGGTCCCGCAAGGGACGCAGCATGTCGGCCAGGATCCCTGCGATCTGTAGATTGGTTGTGGCTTCGGATGCCTTGGGCCGGTATTCGCCTCGCAAGGCGTTCCAATCCACTTCAGGCCGGAGAACGAACATTGCATAGTCGCGGTCGTAGGCATCCCAGACCTCGTCAAAGATCTCGAGTGCGTCGTCTGCCGCCACCGCCATCGGTTTCGGGACAGGACTCGATTCCAGAGACTGGACATAGCGCATGTCGTTCCGGTCGGTGTAGAAGAAGCGCCGGGTCTCGTTGGTGAGGTCGATGTCAAAATTGAACGTACCCTCCGGGGGCACAAACGCCCTCATTCCGGCGTGCCAACTGTTTCGGAACTTATGCTGATTGATATGCGTAGCCAGCACGGCGTTCTGTTTTTCCGGTTGTTCGAAGACCGTCCCCGGCGGGAAGAGTTGGTTGATGGTTGCAGGGTGCATGCGAATGTGTATCGATTCGACAGCCTCTGGCTCGGTGCTTCGGCTGCTGTGAAGTGTCGCGGGGTGATGAGGAATCAGAACTGCCCAAACGACTCCTTTTTCGGATACCCCCACACCCAGATCGGCGGGGCCGCTTTCAAGTTTGAAATTATTGCCGTATTCGAATGTGAAGCTGGACACAAAGTAGAAATCGTCCGGTGTGTAGGTCCACTCCAGTGCGTCGGCTGAATCGACGATCCCCTCCGGGGCTACATCGGCTCCGTAGATCTCGAGTAGATCGATCCCAACGAGTGTTGGTGTCGGCGGCGCGTCCGGATCGGGCGTATTTGTCGGTCGCGGTGTGAATGTTGGGGTGGGCGTGGGAATGATCCGTTCGTCCAGACGAAGTAGCCAATTCACTAGATTGGAAGCCAGCCGCCGGTTGTTGACCGTGTTAAAGCCGTTCTCGTCCAAATCGTGTGAGAAGAACATCATCTCATCGCCGTAGGCGGCCACACGCCCATAACCATCCTCGGCAATGGCGAAGAGCACCTCGCCATCGTTGTTCGTTGCCAAAGGAACTGCCGGGGCCTCCACGGTCAGCCGGCTGCCGCCGCCGTTGATTCTCTCGACTCTGTGCATGAGTGGATGATTCACCAGATTCTGTGCGGAGCCACTCACTTGGAGGCCATAAGTAACT
>CAYTDF010000498.1:0-213 GCA_964436365.1 uncultured bacterium
CCTCGAACGCGCCGATGTGTCTCATCTCCCCCGGCGTTCCCAGCCACAGGTCGACGATTCCCGCATTCTTCTTGCGATGTTGAACGATTCGAATCCATTCGGATTGCCCGATCCCGTCCAAAACACCGTCGTGGCGCACCGCTTTACCCGTGATCCGGTCGCGGCAACGAACATCCACGCGGTAGGTTCCATCCTCGGCTACCCCGTTGGCGA
>CAYTDF010000498.1:223-4396 GCA_964436365.1 uncultured bacterium
AGAGTGAGACCCACCGTTTGACGATCCGAGGATGTCGCCTTCCACAAGGTCAAATCGTCGATGTTGACCGGCTGCCCTCGGACGGCCCGATACATGCACTCGACGATCGTATGCTCGTTCACGGATGGCGCGTCGAAACGTTTCTGGAGCCGCACACGGGCGATCCGATCGGGGCGGTCCGACGTAACGTGCGCACACCGCTGACCGGTGAACCCGAAGTCTCCGGTAATCTCGACAACTCCTTCGTCCCGGTTCGAAAACGGATCGCCCAGCCAGCGCACTCCCGCGTTCAGTGGTTGCACGACGCTATCGACATAGTTCTCGAAATCCACGTGCAAAATCCTGCCGTCGGATCTCGGGGCGGTGTTCGAGTCTGCGCGAGAGTTTGGGCAGATAGATGAGGAAAGGCACGAGTATGCGATCAGAAGGGATGTGAAAAGGACGCTCTTCTGCTTCATGTTTGTCTCTATCGGATTTCCACGGCGTCAATCGGTTGATGAATTCAGATGAGACTACGGGCCGAACGCCGGGCCTTCGACTGGCCCGGAAGGCCCTTCGTCGGCTTGCACGGTATCGGCCTGTTCGGCGAAAGCGCGGACGGCGTCGACCGATATCTGAAGTTGGTCGGGGCCGGAATCATCCCCCCCAGCCGTGATGCCGGTGTATCGGGGAGGCGCGCTTTCTTCCGGGAAGTCGTCTGGGAAGTCTGGGATCGCTGGGATGTCGTCGAGAGAAAGTGTGGCGGTCGGATCCTCATCCACGGCTGCGGAGAGTGCTTGCGCGGAGAGTTCCACCCGATCCGGGACGGTCAACCCTCCCGGCTGCTGGTCGACATGGTTCGCCGCCACCCGGGGTTCGGACTGGCCGCGCCGATACCGTCCGACGCGGTCGGTACTCGACAGGGGGGGGAGATTGAATGCTCCAAGACCGGTAACCACAGTCAGCACCTCACTTAGTTGACAACCGAAGTCTACCTCATTTCGTGGGGAAATAAAAAGCTTTCCGCAGACGTCCATATCTATCGGGCTCCCAACGCTTTGACGCGCCTTGATTCCTGTACACAAAGTAGGGAACCTTGGGCGAACTCGAGTCTCCTCCGAGATTTGTGCCTGATTGGAGTGGTTTACCTAATGTTCTTTGCACGAAGGTCCTTTCTGCGGCAGTCCTCCCTGGTTTTGGTCTCGTTTATCCTCTCTATCGGTTTCGCCGGGTGTTCCGGTCAGCCGGAGGGTCGCGGTGGAACGGAATTGGACAGTTCCGAGACGATAGAGGCCTCTTCGGCCCACGTGCGTGATGGCGCGGCCCCGGTTGTGTTGCTGGGTTTCGACGGTGTCGACCCTCGTTTGGCGCGGCAGTGGATACAGGCCGGTCATCTCCCCAACCTGGCCGCGCTGGCCGAGATCAACGGCGTAAAGGATATGGGCACGACCTGCCCACCGCAGTCTCCGTGCGCCTGGAGCACATTCACCACCGGCGTCGGCCCCGGCGACCACGGCATCTTCGACTTCATCATCCGCACACCGCCTTCCTATCTTCCCGAGTCCTCCGGGGGTTCGCTGGTCAAACCGAAACTCGACGCCGATGGCCGGTTGCAGCGAGCCGCCTACTGGAAGGGGGGACGGGAGGGGACCAGTTTCTGGAGTCTGCTGGACCGCGCGGGATTGGCGTCGCTTATCCTGGCCATGCCCTACGATTTCCCGCCCAAGAAGCTGAAACATGGGCACGAGCTCGTGGGGCTGGGAACGCCCGACATTGCTGGCCGAAACAGCTTCTTCTACGCGTTCGCGACCGACACCGAGGCACGCTCGGTGCCCGGAGGCAAGATCGTTCCGGTCACGTTGCGGGGCGATGTTGCCGAATCTCAACTCGAAGGGCCGTACGATCCACGGGGACGCTCCGGGGCGAAGATTGCCCTGCCGATCCGGTTCACCCGCGACACGGCGGGGCAGACTCTCGCAGTCCGCATCGGTGATGTGGAGCAGACTGTTGCGGTACGGGGCTGGAGCGACTGGTTCCGGATCGCGTATCCGCTTTCCGACACGGTTCGTGTGAAGGCCATCTGTAAGGTTTTCGTGGAGAGCGTCGAGCCCGAACTGCGGGTTTATGTCGGACCGCAGAACATGGACCCCGAAGATCCCATGTTGCCGTTTACCTCACCCGAGGATTTTGCTGGACAGCTGGCCGCTCGGCATGGGCTCTTCAAGACGATTGGTTGGATCCACGATACCAACGCCATGCGCGCGGGGCGTCTCGATGAAGAGACGTTCCTACAAGACGCCTATGCGGGAATGGACGCGCGTAGCGCCATGTTGTTTCATGCGCTGGACGAGGGTGCTCCGCCGTTGCTGATGGCGATCTATACCGTGACCGACCGGGTCAGCCATCTCTTCTTTCGCTATCTGGACAAGGAACACCCCGGTTACGACCCCCAGGGGGCCGAGCGGCATGGCGACGCCATTCTGGAAACGTATCGCCGAATGGACGCCGTCGTTGGCGAAGTTGTGCGCCGTTTGGACCCGAAGGCCAAGCTGTTTGTCATGTCCGACCACGGCTTTCATAGCTACCGGCAGGCTTTCGCGGTGAACACCTGGCTTGTCGAAAACGGCTACATGATCCTCAAGGGGCAGAAGAACGCCTCCGACCTGGAGGGCGCGCGCAAGAAAATGGGCAAGAACTCGTTCTTCATGGATGTGGACTGGCTGCGTACGCGGGCCTATTCGATGGGGATGGGACAGGTCTACATCAACCTGCGCGACCGGGAGAGCCGTGGGATTGTGGAGGCCTCCGAGTACGACGGACTGGTGCATGAAATTGCCGAAAAACTGCTGGCGACGACCGATCCCACCAACGGCGTCCACCCGATTGGCCGCGTTTCCAAGCGGGCGGAGGTGTTCCAAGGCCGGTTCGAGGAAGTCGCGCCGGACATTCAAATCGGCTATGCTCCGGGCTATCAAGTCGAGAAGAGCACCATCTTGGGTGGCGTCTCTCCCCAGGTTTTCGCGCCGAATCTCGACGCGTGGAGCGGTGACCATGCCAGTTCCGATTGGCGAGAGACGCCGGGCTTCTTGCTGACGAATTTCAAACTATCGGTGGAGAGCCCGTCCATCGTCGATTTCGCCCCCACATTTCTCCGCCATTTCGGGTCGCAGCCGCCCCCGGAAATGACCGGGCAGCCATGGAAAATTGAGTGAGCCCGCACGGTACGAGCGGCGTTACAGACCCATTGGGTGGGTCCGTTTAACCAGTCAAGCATGATCGAACACATCTTCTTCATACTTCTTGGGCTTCTTTGTTTGCTCGGTGGATACACGTTGTACCGCTGGGGCATCCGGGCTGTGGGCGCGTATCTGGGTGTCTTGGCCGGGTTGGGGTTTTGGCGTGTGGCCGAGGAGTTCGTCCTGCGCCCGTACATGCAGGGCACGTTCGATTACCGCATCGGTCTACTGATCTCCGCTGTGGTCTTTGCCCTACTGGGCGCGTATCTGGCGATGCGCTTCTATATGGCGCTGCTCTTCTTCGCAACGTTCTTTGGGGGGCTATACATTGTCTACTCCGGCGACATCGAGGGGGGGACGCGTCTGTTGGATGCGGTTCAACAGACCCAAGTTTTCCAGTTCGTTCATCAATACGCGCACGACCTGACCCCGGCGCTGTTTGTGCTCCTCGTCTCAGGGCTACTGATGTTACTCCACAAACACATGATCATCATCGCCACCTCGTTCACCGGAGCCTACCTCGTGGCGATCTATACATTCCCCTATATGTTCCCCGCATTTCTGGCCATCGGGCTTTTTTCCCAGTTTACGGCGCAGCGGCGGGGTCGGCGGCAACGGGATGACGATTGACCGGCATGCCGTTGTACACCTAGGCTTCATGGATTGGAAACGGGGTTGTCGGAACTTTTCTCGAATCCGTTCGATCGATCGATACAACGTACTGGAGTTTTGAATGTCTGTTGACACCGCTACAGAAGCCGCTCCCGCGCGGGACCGTGACCTAGTCGAAGCGCTTGCCGAGCGCAAGCAAAAAATTCTAGCCGAAATCGGAAAAGCGATTATCGGGCAGCGGCAGGTGATTCAGGAGCTGCTT
This sequence comes from uncultured bacterium, assembly GCA_964436365.1. Lineage (GTDB taxonomy): Bacteria > Hinthialibacterota > Hinthialibacteria > Hinthialibacterales > CAYTDF01. Next base: position 4,313 of record CAYTDF010000498.1, read on the forward strand.
TACGCGCTGCTTTCCGAAGGGCATGTGCTGCTGGTCGGCGTTCCCGGCCTGGCCAAGACCACCCTAATTCGTACGTTTGCGGAG
>CAYTDF010000499.1:0-4396 GCA_964436365.1 uncultured bacterium
CTCTCCCAACCCCGAAAGATCGATCCTCTGCAGGACGCGCTCGAATCGGTTCAGCGCCTCGTCGATGATCGCATCCGTATCCGCAGCGCTGGTGTACAGTCGGCTACCCGCCAGGCTTACAATACCCTCCGCCATAAACGCCGCGCCAAACTCCTCCATCATGCTCTTGCGGATCTTGATCTCCGCCAGAACCTTACGGATCCGAAGCCAGTCCAGTTTGATAAACATCCCCGCCGCCGTCTCTAGATGACAGATCGATCCCTGGTTGTAGGCGACATAGGGCAACTTATTCTTCTTCAGGATCGCCTGCAGTCCCATTGTCAAACGGTCCCCCGCACGGCCCGCCGTCTCGCAAGCTTTTGTCCGCGCGATCTCTTGAATCGCAAAATACCCCGCAGCCGCACTCAGCGGATTAGCCGCCAGAGTCCCTCCGTTATAGGCACGCTTCTTCCCGCTCTCAACGCCAGCGGCCAGGTAGCTGATGTACTCCTTCTTGCCTCCCAAGCCCCCGGCGGAGGGATACCCTCCCGCGATGATCTTGCCGAACACCGTGAGGTCCGGCGTGACTCCAAAGAAGCCCTGCGCCCCGCCCAGACCGATACGAAAAGCCGTGACCACCTCGTCGAAAATCAGCAGCGCGCCATACCGATCGCACAGCGCACGCACGCCTCGGTTATAATCGTAGTCGACCGGGCGCGTACCGCTTTCCGGCCCCACCGGCTCCACGAGTACAGCGGCGGTCCCCCCCCGCATTCGATTCCACCACAAAACCCGGTCGAGCGAAGCCAAGTCGTTCGGTTTCGCCTCGCATGTGTGTCGAACACAAGCGCGCGGGATCCCGTGCGCCTCGAAACGCCGCGTCTTCGGAATCTTCAGGCTATAAACCATCTGATCCGACCAGCCGTGATAGGCCCCGCCGATCTTGACGATCTTCTTCTTCCTGGTGGCAAGCCGCGCCACCCGAATCGCGGCCATAACCGATTCCGTACCGCTGCCCAGCATCCGGAACATCTCCACCGCGGGCATGTGCGCATTGACTTCTCGCGCCAGTTTGAGTTCGAATTCGTGGAACAACCCGGTTACGGGGCCGCAGTGGTTGAGCACCTCGATAACCTGACGTCTGACTTCGGGGGGATTGTTGCCCAGAATCGTCGGACCGCCCGCCTGGAGAAAATCGATATATTCGTTGCCGTCGATATCGTACAGATACGCGCCTTCGGCCTTGTCGATCACGATCGGGAACGGGTAGTTGAAGGCCAGGTTATGCTGAACCCCTCCGGGAATAAACGTCCTCGCTTCCGCGATCGTCTGCTTGGACTTCTGGCATTTCTCCTCAAAGTACGTGAGCGTATCGCGCATCGCCTCCCGCTTCAGGCCGATGGGCGGAAGCCGCATCAACTCGTCCAGCCGCCGGGTGATATCGGCGGTGTCGTGGTAGTTCGAGATCGCATAGCTCATCGTCTATAGGCTCTCCAGCGGCGAACGCTCTGTTTCTTTCACTTCAACTTCTCTTTCTTCGCAAGCGATTCCAGTTTCATCCCCGCCAGGACGAATCGTGGAAACGACTTCGCCTTCGAATAAAGCGTGTCGATCATCGCCGAAAACGCTTCATACTTGTTTTGTGTAAAGGGATACCAATGCCCTTCGATTTTAGAGTTCTGCTTATCGATCAGAATCGATTTCGTATTGGAAAACGCGTGCAGTCCGGCGGCGCCTTTATAGCGCCCAAAACCGCTCGAGTTGACGCCGCCGAACGGCAAGGCCGGGTTGGCCACAGTCAAGAGAACGTTGTTGATCGACACATTCCCGGCGACCATCTTTCCCGCCACCCGCTCCGCTCGTTGCATCTCTCGCGACCAGACACTCGCCCCCAAACCATAGGGCGTGTCGTTCGCCAAACGAATCGCTTCTTCTTCGGTCTTGAACTTCATCACAGCCAACACCGGACCGAATGTCTCTTCGGTCATGATCTTCATCGTGTGATCGACGTCGACCAACACCGTCGCGGGATAGTGGAACGGGTTGCGGCCTCGTTTCCCACCGCAGAGCGCTCGCGCGCCTTTCGCGAGAGCGTCTTCCACATGCTCGGCAACGATTTCGACCTGTCGCTCCGAGGTCATGGTGCCGATGTCAAGATGTTTCGTTTCTGCGGGCTCCCCGCCGTCACAGGCTTGCTTCAGCAGCGCGATCTTCTCCACCAATTCGTTTACGAATGCGTCGTGAATCGCCTCATGCACATAAATACGTTCGGTAGAGATACAGGCTTGCCCACAGTTGGTGAGCGCTCCCCAGAGTACGCCGTTGACGGTCTTATCGAGTTGGACATCGTCAAAAACGATCGTCGCGTCCTTGCCACCTAGTTCCAACACAACCGGTATGAGATGCTTGGCCGCCAGCGACATGACTTTCTTGCCTGTGGCGACACTGCCGATAAAGAGAATCTTCGACGGTTTCGCGTCGATAAGGGCCTTGCCTGTTTCCCCACCGCCATAGACAACTTGAACCGCATCTTCGATGAACTCGCTCTTCGCCAGAATATCTTCGATCAAACCTTGCACCGGCGTAATTTCCGAGGGTTTATAGACCACGGAATTGCCCGCGATAAATGCGGTCAGAATCGGAATGAGCGATTGGTACAGGGGGAAAATCCACGGCGCGACGATCAGGACCGGCCCCAGGGGTTCGTAGACGATGCGCGAGCGTTTCCCCCGTAGAGTGAGCGGCGTACTCACTTTCTCGGCTGCGAGGAGTCGGGCGGCATGTTTTTGATAGTAATCCAGCACATCGAGAACGACAAAAATCTCATTACTCAGGCAGTCGAAACGCGACTTGCCGTTCTCCCTCACAATGCAGTCGATAATCTCTTCCCGGTGTTCGACGATAGTCCGCTGAATCTTCCGGCACGCGTGCAGTCGTTCTTGCAGGGATAGATCGCGAACGGTTTCAAATGCGGAACGGGCTCTTTCGAACGTCTCCCGAATTTCAACTTCATCCGCGTCTTGAACGGCGTACAAGACACTGTTGTCTATGGGGCTCTGGACCTGAATGCTGGGCATGTCGACCTCGATGATGAAACTACAGACCGCTCATCGGGGGGTCAAGCGGGGTTTTGCAGGACCGGGATGGCTGCGTCAGGCGTGCACCGAGAGGATAGAGCCGGGTCAGTCCGGCCCCTGGATGAACCGTGCGATTGCCCCGTGACTGATCAAGCCGTTGCTTGTGGCATAGAAAGGCATACCGGTCTTATACATTCGTGTCGGGCCGTGGCCGGAAAAGACACCGATACTGCTCAGGGCTTCCGTCCGTAGCCGCGTGTTGCCGGGCATGCCCCGCAAGAATGCGTTCACATGAAACTCGCCAAAAATAGGATCGAAGTGGAAGCAGTATTTCCCGTGGGGGACCTCTTCCGGCTCTCGCCCTTCTTGAAAGGGATCGCGAAGGGTTTCGCCCATATACGCGAGGGGCGTCGTGAAGGGGACCTGTTGTCGGCAGCCATCGGAGTCGTGTTCGATCGCTTTCTGGCTCTCTCGCCGTGTCGCGCCGAGGTCCATCAAGTAGGAGACAAAGGCCAGATTGATCGTACGCAGGGAGGTTTCGGAGAGAGCGATCTTGGCCCGCATGCGGGCATTCAAGAAATTGGGAACTGCAATTGCGGCCAGGATGCCGATAATTGCAACCACAATCAGCAGTTCGATCAGCGTGAAGGCGTACTCTCTCTTGCCCATGGCTGCGCTCCATTTCTCGGTCGCACGCACGCAGCGTACGTTTCCAACGAACTATCCACCCAACGGTCCACTCACCGGGATCTTCCCTCCGAAGTAGCCGACATCGCCTTTGCTACGCAACCCGTTGGATGAGGCATAGGAGAGAGGTGCGCCTAGGCCGATCCCCGGACAAGTCTTGTGCACGGGAAGCCAAAAGAGACCGGATTGTTCGTAGTCCGGCCCCATCGTCATCGCGCAATACCCCCGTTGCATCGCCTGCGGACAAGGGCCCTCGTAGTGCATCGATAGGCGTTCGGCATAGTGGTAGTACATATACGATCCGGAATGGCCCCCGTCGTGGCCGGTTTGGTTCTGCCGTTGAGTCTCGTTGAGGAAAGGATCCTCCATGTCGATGTCCGAGAGGTAGGAGACCGGTGTCGTCAGCGGAAACAGGCACGGAAAAACTAAGTACTTGTAAAACCTATTATCGTCGGTTTGATCGCGCGGATAGTCATTGTGATCGAGAAAGTACGATTCCAGAGCCGTACCCATACTACGCAAATCCGCCTTGGATCGCGCGACATTGGCCCGAACTTGGGCATTCAGAAAATTCGGCACTGCAATCGCCGCCAGAATGCCGATAATCGCGACCACAATCAGCAGTTCGATCAGCGTAAAGGCCTGCTTGGTTT
>CAYTDF010000500.1:0-4382 GCA_964436365.1 uncultured bacterium
GCTTCGATGAACTCGACGGTGACGGGACAGACACGCAGGCCTCTTTCCCGGGAGTCTCTCCCACCCAATAGAGCACCCGGCCGCTCTCTTGCAGAGCGGATGAGTCTTTGACGTATTCCGTCAAGGCGTCTGGGACGCGCTCCTTCGCCGACTCATTCAATGCAGGTTCTCCCATTACCCGAGAACGTCTCTCGGAAGCTTCTTCCGCTAGGGCGTTCGGCGTTCTCCAATCGGGAATACTTTCCTAGGATATTCGCTATTCCCTAGAATAAGTTTAGCATTGCGTGAGTGAGGTTTCCAGATACTTGGGTTTCTCCACCGGTTTCCTGGAGTCGGGACGCGCGTATTTCGGTTCGGCTGGTCGGCTGTGGAAGAGGGATGTGTATCACGATGGCGGTGCTGGGGGCGACTCTGGGCGCTCCCACCAGAACGGCTTAGCGTTCAGCACGACAGGATTCGTTAGGGCCAGGAGGTCGTCACCGCTTCGTCCAAACTCTCTTATCTCCGCTCGGAAGTACGTACGTGGCCGGTCGACCATGGCGTGAAAGACTTTTCGATCCGTTCCCTTCGAGGAGAGGGGCATCTCTACATAGGGCACGCCGTCTCGGATAATACGAAGCATTGCCGAGCCGTGGTATCCGGCGGCGTCGACGACGACCTGATAGCTCGTCCCCTCCTCGAGGGTCGCTTCCTCACCGTCTCGAGCCACCAGAGATCCTGTGGCCAGACCGATGCCGATTGTGGGGCCGACTGTCGTAAAGAAACTCCCTTCGGTTAGGGAACGGCCGATTTCTGTTCGGGTACGGCCTCGGCAGCGGAGATAGAGGTAAGGGAGTCGCTCCGGCCACGACGACCGGCCCAGACTCTGAAGATCGGCACCGAATCCATGCGTCTTGAGGCCGTTCACCAGCATGTAATCCCAGAGGCGTAACGCGTTCACGATTTCCGGAGATCGTATATCCCACGATCCTGGCCAGACATGCAACAGGTCGACCTCTGACAGTTCGACTTCCTTGTGCAGCCAGCGGCGACCGGGGAGCATGGGGGCACCGAGCGCGTAGGGGTGGAGCACCGCGAACGCCCCTGACTGCTCTTGAACTCGCGAGATGATCCACGGCAGCGGTGTCGGTTCGATACCGTCGTTGATCGTGACGGGATCGACCAGATTGAGACCTGCACATCGCCCCGAGTACGTGTCGAACACCTGTCCCATCAAGAATATGCAAGACGTTTCCGGAACCGGATCGTTCCAAGCGACGGACGAATTGGTGTCGGCCACCACGATTGCGTCCAATCCACGGGCTTCAGCCAGTTCACTCAGCCGAGCGAGCGAGTTCTCGCCTTCACCGTGCTCCGTCGGCGCGAGGACGAGAACTTTCAGCCAATGTTCCTCCGGTGGTTGAGCGTCGTCCGGGGGCTCGGCGTCCTGCTTGGCCGATGCCTTTTCGGTGCCGGTATTCGCTGTGGAGATGAGGTTTGTTTGTCTCTCTCCTGGGAGTTTTTCCACCGAAATCGTGATTCTGACTTCGGTGTCTGGCGCGAGTATCTGCAGAATCTCTAAAGCCAGCGTAGACCGGCCTGGTGGCAGCGGAACGTTGCGGAACCCCGGGGATGAATCCTTGAGACCGATAACGATTGGCGTGGATGGGTCCTGTGAGGAGTATGCGTCTCGACGGCCGAGTTGTATTCCGGAGGCGTCGTAGAACGCGAATGAGACGGCGTTCTGGAGTTCGCTTGCATGCCGCTCGACCTGTTTCTGTTTGCTGGGCTCATCGGTTTCTAGATAGGCGGGGGTGGGTTCTCCTTCGAGGTAGTACCGGTCCAGTGCATCTCGGACCGCCGGCTCCTGCGCTTCTTGTGTTGCATGTCCGGGAGCGGCTACATGAACTTCGCAATGCAGACGATCCGTCTCTGGTGGGATTTCGAATGGCACCAGCCGTGTCGAACCGCTGGCTTCGGGGCCCAGCTGCAAGGTTTGTGCGACGAGCGGCTCTTGAGGTTCTTTCACGGGGATACGCACTCCAATGCGTGACGAGAGCGTCTTTTGCGTAACTGGAGACACTCAAAATGCCATTGGCGAGCTCAATTCATTGCCCGGCCTTGATTAGGGTAACGCGAGTCTGGGGCACGGGCTACGAAGGGTAAGGGAGTGACTTAGGAATGGAGCCGTTCAACGATCCGCCGCGCGGCGATGGGACCACCGTTTGTGGGCATGATTTCGAACTCATCGAGTGGCGCATTGACGAGTTCTCGCAAACCGTCCCACTGGCCCGCTTCAAACTCGTTTTGGCTGATTCGGATGTTTGGCAGATAGCGTGGCAGGGCGTTTTCGATCACGGCCGTTTCGGGGAATCCGTCGCGCCGTACGTGAAAGATCGGCCTGCGATGGCAGAGCGCCTCACCGACCAGGCCATAACCTAGTTTGCCGAAGGTGACGTCGCAAGCCGCCATAAGGTCGGGGTGGAACCACGCGTTGGGCTGAAGCGTCCGGACATTGGCTGCGGGGGCGGACCCTTCGCGTAGGAGCAGGAAAGTCAGGTCGGGATACTTCGCGAAGGCGTCGTCTGGGATCGCCGACCGATCGTGCCCACCAAAACTGACCAGAACGAGCGGCGTTTCTGTGTCGATACCAAGCGCCGCACGTGTTGTCTCGCGCGGTTGTCGAGCCGAGCGGGCCACAAGCGGGATACGCTCTTGGCGGGGGAAGACCGAGAGATCGCCGTCGAGGTCTGTTCGCAGCATGAGATCGCAGCGAGAAAAGTACCCCGACAGCCGCTCGATTGTTCTTTCGATCTGCGGAACCGTGGCGACGTGAGGCGCGAGAATCCAATCCCAGGAAAAATTCGCGAGGATGATGTTGGGGATGGCAAGGCAATCGGAGACCGCGCGCGAGAAAGGTGAGATGTCGCCCAGGGTTAGCCCGATATTTCGATCTCGCAGTCGATTGGCCTCGGTTTCGGCCATCGCTGGGTATTCTCCCAGCAGTTCTGTCCACCGGGCCGCCGTTGCCGGAATGTCTTGCTCCAGGGGCGTTTTTTGCACGATCCCAATGTCGTGTACGAGAGAGTGGAATGTGAACGGGCGTTGCAGAGCGGATTCGATCAACCACAGAGGCGTTGTCCCTACGATTTCAATTTCGATCGACTCCGGAATATGCCGCAAGACTTCGAGACATCGCGTAGCGTGCCCGAATCCATGACCGGAGATGTAGGCGGCGATTGCTTTTCTCATCGCGGCTCAACGGTGGAGATGACAGCCGGGTCCACAGAGACAACGGGATCCGTGTCCAGAACACGGCCCCCTTCGGCGAGACGTCCAGAAATCGCGCGCGCCGAGTGACTATTTGCAGGCAAGGTTCGCCATCAAATAGTTACGATTCATCTCGGCAATGAACTTTACGCTGATTTCTTTGGGACAGATCGCCTCGCATTCGTGGAAGTTGGTGCAGTTTCCGAAGCCTTCGGCGTCCATCGTCTCCACCATGGAGAGGACGCGTTGTTGCTTCTCTGGATGGCCTTGCGGAAGATGGGCGAACTGCCCCACCTTCGCCGCCACGAACAGCATGGCCGACGCGTTCTTGCACGAGGCGACGCATGCACCGCAACCGATACATTGGGCCGCGTCCATCGAGGTATCGGCCTCTTCTTTGGAGATCGGCAGGGCGTTGGCATCCGGTGCGCCCCCGGTGTTAATCGAAACGAAGCCACCGGCTTGCACAATCCGGTCGAATGCCGTGCGGTCCACGGCCAGATCGCGAATCACCGGAAACGCTTGAGCGCGCCAGGGTTCGACAAAGATATGATCTCCGTCCTTGAAGTGGCGCATATGCAACTGGCACGTTGTAGTTCCGGCTTCCGGACCGTGCGCCACACCGTTGATGACCAGCGAGCATGCGCCGCAAATACCTTCCAGGCAGTCGCAATCGTGGGCGACCGGTTCCTCGCCCTTTTCGACCAGACCGGCATTCACGATGTCCAACATTTCGAAGAATGAAGAGTCCGGGCTTATATCTTTTGCTTCATACGTGACCGTCTGCCCTTTGGCGTTCGGTCCGGCTTGACGCCAAATATGGAGTGTCAGATTCATTATTTGTAACTCCTTACCGCCAGTTCAACAGACTCAAAGTTCAGGGCTTCTTTATGCAGGGCGGGTTTCTTGTCAACGCCCTTGTGTTCCCAAGCGCTTACGTAGCAATACTCTTCATCGTTCCGTAGCGCTTCGCCCTCTGATGTTTGATGTTCCTCACGGAAATGGGCTCCACACGATTCATCGCGGTCGAGTGCGTCGTGGCACATCACTTCGCCGAACTCGAGGAAATCGGCGACACGGCCCGCGCGCTCCAGCGCGATATTCATCTGCTCGTTTGCACCGGGAACGCTCAC
>CAYTDF010000501.1:0-2502 GCA_964436365.1 uncultured bacterium
GGGCGCGTTCGATCGGTCCCGCAACCAGCTGCGGGAAGAAGCTGACAAAGGCGAAAAATACCACGGGATCGCGTGTGGCCGGTATCTGTCTCCGATAGATGTCGATGGTGTACGACATCGTCTGGAAGGTGTAGAAACTGATCCCAACCGGAAGAATGACCCGGAGCGTGGGAATGTTGGCGGACAATCCGAATGCGATGAGTAAGTCCGCAAAGGAATGGATGAAGAAGTCGAAGTACTTGAAGATCCCCAGTATCCCCAAGTTCACACAGACGCTAATCCAAAGAAGCCCTTTTCGCTTGCCCGGCACGTCTTCCCGCTGCATGCGAATCCCGACCCAGTAGTCGACGACCGAACTCACGACAATCAGTGAGAGAAAGCGGTAATCCCACCACCCGTAGAAAAGATAACTGGCAGTGAGGAGGGCAAAGTTCTGCAGGGTCAGTGAACGAGATTGCAATGACCAGTAGACGCCAAAGACAATCGGGAGGAAAATCAGAAACGCGACCGAGTTGAACAACATGGGTGGCTGGGATCTTTCGTAGAGCGATGCCCTGCCGTGTCTGGCTTCTCTTGAACCGGGACACGGCGCGTACAAGCAAAGAAAGGCGCGAAACCATGACGCGTCTTCAAAACCGATGCTAGCATGCGAGAAGAGAGCGGACAACAGGTTACAGTACTCGAGAGGATGAGCGTGAACGAATCAGACCCTCATATCCGAATCGATCGAATGTTGCGGTGGAGTCCTCTTCGACGCTCTAGAGCGTTGGTTTTCCCGCTGTTGGCCGCATTTACGCTGCTGTCTTGCGGGGAACGGAACGATGCCGTGACGCCGGTAAGCGTCCCCATCGAGGGGTTGGCCAAGGGCGCGAAACCGCTGGAGATGGTTCCGGTCCCTGCGGGGAAATTCGCCATGGGGACGCCCGAGGACGAGCGGGGGCGCTGGCACGAACGGGAGTGGTTTCCCCATGAGGTTACGTTGACCCACGACCTCTATATGGCGAGATACGAGGTGACACAGGCCCAGTGGCTAGCAGTCATGGGGGAGAACCCTTCGGAGTTTCGGGGGCTTCCCAACAATCCCGTCGAGGGTGTCTCTTGGAGCGACTGCGCGCATTTCTGCAACCGTCTGAGCCAACTGCGGGGCCGGAGACCTGTTTTCGATGAGGTGACCTGGGAAGCCGATCTCACGGCTGGAGGCTTCCGAATGCCTACGGAAGCGGAGTGGGAATACGCATGTAGAGCGGACACGCGCACTCGGTACTCGTTTGGTGACGCGTTGGTGTGCGACGACGAGTGCGGTTCTTGCGAGATCTTCGACAAATACATGTGGTGGTGTGGGAATAGCGATCCTCCACGTCCTCACGAGGTGGGCCTGAAGCAATCCAATCCGTGGGGACTTTTCGACATGCATGGAAATGTCTGGGAATGGTGTCTGGATTATTGGGAATACGGTTACGAACGCGCGCCCCAGACGGATCCTTGCGGACCCGACGGTGGGGACGATCGTGTCGTGCGCGGCGGCCCCTGGTACTACCACGCGCGTCTCTGCCGCTCGGGAATGCGCTCTAACCTCGAGGACAAAGGCAGCAACGCGGTCGGATTGCGAGTTGTTCGCACCCGTGAACCATAGAACGAGGCCTGACAAAAAGAAGCCCCGCGATGCGTAGAGCATGGCGGGGCTTCGATCGTATCTGACCAATCGACGTTAGGATGTGAACTGGGCTTTGACCCAATCGGCGCCGACGGATTTCGGACGTGTGATGGCAGTGCCCATAGCCCGGTTGAGGACTAGCTGTGCGAGCATGCCCATGGCCCGGCTGACACTGAAGAGCACGGTGTAGTAGGCGAACTCTTCCAGGCCGTAGTGATACAGGATACTTCCGGATCCCGCATCCACGTTTGGCCAGCAGTTGGCGATGGGATTCTTGCCCGCCGCGACACGCTCTTCACTGAACTTCTCCAACACCTTGGGCACGACATCGTAGACGATCGCGACGGTCTTGAAGATGGGATCCTCGGGGATGTTCTCTTTGCCGAACTCGAGGAATCCGGTGAAGCGAGGATCGGTAACGCGCAATACGGCATGACCGTACCCCGGCACGACTTTGCCGCTACGCAAGGTCTCGAACGCGAAGTCCTCCAGCGCTTCTGCCGAAGGCACGCCGCCGAATTTCTCCATCAGTTCGATGATCCAACCCAGGCATTCCTGGTTTGCGAGGCCATGCAGAGGCCCGGCGAGGCCGTTGAGGCCAGCCGAAACCGCATAGTACGCGTCGGACAACGCTGAACCGACGGTATGGCAGGTATTGGCGGAGACGTTGCCGCCTTCGTGGTCGCAGTGGAAATTGAGGTAAAGACGCATGTACTTCGCGAAATTACCGGTGGGGTCGGATAGTCCAAGCATGTTGGCGTAATTCGCGCCCCAATCCAGTCCTGGAATATAAGGAATAAGGCTACCCTTGCCATAGCGAATCCGGTAAACACCGGCGGCGATAGCGG
>CAYTDF010000501.1:2512-4382 GCA_964436365.1 uncultured bacterium
TGCCGGTAGACGCTCTCTTTTTCCATGACCAGAATAGCTGTATTGAGCATGCACATCGGATGACTGTCTTCCGGCATGGCGTACAGCACTTCCCAGACGTAGTCTGGCACGTGGGCACGTTTGTCGAGGTCTGCCTGCAGGGCTGCCTTCGCGGTCTCATCCGGTTCATCACCGGTGAGCAAGAGGTAAAAGATTTCTTCCGGCCAAAGATGTTTGATTGTCAGCAGGGGACGGCCTCGGATAATGAGTCCTTTATCCGGCTCGACAAGCGAAGTGTCGCAAATGAGACCCTTAACGCCGCGCATGCCCCCAAATGCTTGTGCAACTGTCACATCAGATATCTTTTCCGAACCATGCTGCTTGAGAATTCCCGCGCGTTCACTCCGCCATTCGGGGATTTTCGAGCCTAGAGCTTCTTGGAGAGTTAATGACATACTTCGCTCGTCCTCCTTTATTCAATTCGTTTTCAGATGATCCGAAGTGGTTCGAAAACCGGAATACGCCCGCACAATAAATACGCATGAAACGTGATGTTCTTAGACCGCATTTTGCAGTCCGGTCGCGTAGCAGGTCTCGAGCACACTTCCTAGAATTTGCGTCCAAAAAACGGGGGATTTGTCCGACGGTTCCACCTCTCGGCGAGCCGTAATGATATCCCCAGCACATAGAACAATCTAACGAAACCCGTGAGGGTGTCAAGAAGCGAAACGGCTCTACCAGATGTCGTGTCGGAAAGATTGTAAAGTGGACTTGCATGACGTCGTGTTTTGTGAGCGAATCCTAGGATACATTGGGCTCTGGAGGCTCGTTTACAGGGAGCTCAAAGGAAAAACGCGTGCCTTTTCCGACGACGCTACTCACACGGATGGAACAGTCGTGCGCCTCCAGAATCTCGCGGACGATTGCCAAGCCCAGCCCGGCCCCTGCGTGTCGCCTGCGGATTGAGCCGTCGCCTTGCACAAATCGATCGAAGATGTGCGCGCGATTTTCAACGGGAATTCCACACCCGGTATCCTCCACTTCGACCGAGATGCGCTGCGGTGTTTGGAAACGAGTCGAGACAGTGATCCGACCGCCGCGGCCCGTGAACTTGATCGCATTCGAAATCAGATTCAGAAAGACCTGCTCGACTCGGTCGCGGAGCCCGAGTAACTCAAGCGAATCATCGTGGACGTCAAAGGCCAGATCGATCCCGCGCAGCTCTGCATTGGGGTGCATCGCCGCACGGACGTTGTCCGCGAGCGTTGCGAGCGGGAAAGGCTTTTGCTCGGACCGGACCCGGCGGCGATCCAGACGAGACAGCGAAAGAATGTCGCCGATGAGGGAAAGCAGACGCCGCACGTTGCGGTCCACAATGCTCAGACATCGCTCCTGTTTGGGGGTGGTCTCCCCCAAGCGGCCGTTTATGAACATCTCGGTGTAGCCCCGTATGGTGACAAGAGGAGTCCGCAGTTCATGTGTTACGTTGGCGAGGAACTCGTCTTTGAGTTTGTCCAAATCCCGCAGTTGCTTGTTGGCCTCGTTTAGGTCATCCAGGTGTTTTTGGAGGGAGCCGACCAATTGCGATATCTTCGTGTCCGTCCGTTGACGCATGACGCCCAACGCTCCGAACAGAGTCATGAACATGAACGGGTGGAAGAGGAAGAAGAAATGGATGGGGTGCTCCCCGAAAACTCCTAGGACATTCTCGACGGAAAATGCCGTCTGCTCCCAATACAGGTTCAGCCCCACCCCCATGATCGGCACCGGTGCTCCCCAAGCCAATCCGAAAAGCGCGAACATATTCGATCTGATATCGTATGTTTCACGGTTGAGCAGAGCCGGTCCCAGCTCTTTCAGGAACTTCGACACGGTTCACCTCCAACGAACA
>CAYTDF010000502.1:0-3874 GCA_964436365.1 uncultured bacterium
ATCTGGATCAGTCTCCTCTGCGGTTGTCTCGTTTGGCTGGCGGCGAGCCGCTGGCACCATGTCTTGGATTGGCACCGGCTGCCCAGCTGGCGACGCATTGGCGCCGTGTTGCTTGTGGTGCTTTTGCTTCTGGCGCTCGTCCCCTTGGTGGTGGATGTAGGCGGTTGGGTTAGCGAGTTTAAGGCCGGGATGCTGTTGCAGGACAACAGCGTCCGTACGCGCGCTCTGATGGCCGTCATGGCGAGCAACCTGTGGACGGAATCGCCCTGGATCGGGTTGGGGGCGGGAAGTTACTTCGTTCATGCGAACCGCGCGTTGTACGATTTGACCCGTGCGGATGGTGTGCTTGACGGACAACTTCAGAGTCTCACCGACAATCTGCTTTCGCTACGTATCGAACGGACACACAACGACTATTTGCAGGTGCTGAGCGAGTGGGGTGCGGTCGGGTTGGCCCTTCTTCTGTGGGTCTTCGCGCTGGCCGCCGCGTCCGGGCTACGGGCGCTCGTCTATAGGCAAGCCAACGGCCACGCCTGGGATTCTTTGACGCTGACGCGTTCGCTTCTCGCAGCGTTCGCGGCCTACCTGGTGCATGCTGGCTACGATTTCCCACTCCGATTGGCCGGGGCGTCGTTGCTCTTGTGGACATTGGTCGGGGTCTTGGGCGCACTGAACCGGGATACAACGGTCGTCTCTGTCTCTCGCGCAAGAAGACTCTCCTCGCTTCCGGTGACGCTCTTTGTCGGTCTGTTGGCGATTCTACTTTTTCGCACCGGTCCGGCGTGTCTCGCGGTGAACCACCTGCACTTCCACGGTGATAACAACCGTCGCGAAGCGGCGTATAGGGTCGTTCGCGGAGATCCAAACGGGGCCGTCAAATACTATGAGAATGCGGAATCGAACTACAAACGAGCGCTTCGAATTCAGCCGGAAAAAGGCAACGTCTGGTTCTCTCGCGGGGTGACCTATCTCTACAGCAAGAGCGTTCTCGGTGGGGATTACTTCCGCCGGGCGCGTGATAATTTCAATAAGGCTCTACGAACGTTTCGTCCTCCGCATTATTACTTCCACGACGCCGTCTTGAAGATGAATCAAGGACGGGAGTTCGAGGCGATCGACTCTCTGGAACGAATACTGGGTATCGACCCGGATTACGAGAATGCGCACTATCATCTCGGCATGGCCTACTACCGTTCGGGCCGATTCGCCGACGCCGCCCACGAACTGCGCCATGAGTTGACCTTCGATCCGAAACACCTCAACGCGCTCAAACTCCTCGGCAAGACACAGTTGGAGTACCTGCAGGATCTGGCCGGGGCGGAGATAACCTATCAGGCGTTGTTGGCCCTTCAGGAGCAGAATACCGACGCTCTCGAACACCTGGGCGACATATACGCTCGTGCGGGCAGCCGCTATGATCCAAAGAACGCCGTGATCCACTACGCGATGGCGCGCAACATCTTTGAAGCGCGCTCCCAGCGGGGTGACGCCGAACGCATGAGAGCCAAAATCCGAGCGTTACCGGATCGAGTGGACATAAACAAATCGCCCGGACGCCGGGCGGCGGATTCTCGATGACCAAAGGCACGCTTCGAAATCTCAGGAACGGTCTCCTCTTTATATCTCCGTGGATCCTTGGGTTCTGCACGTTCCTGCTCTATCCACTGCTCGACAGTCTCTACCACTCATGCTGTAACTATTCGGGACTCTCGCCGGGAGTCTGGGTCGGATTTCAGAACTATACGACCCTGCTGCGAGATTCCGTCTTTCTGCATTCCGTCTGGAACACCGCTTACCTCGCGGGGGTTCTGTTACCGCTGTCATCGATCCTGGCGTTCTTTTTGGCGATGCTGCTGTCGACGAATGTCCGCGGCGCGGGCATCTACCGCACCCTCCTATTCCTGCCCAGTCTGGTTCCTCTGGTGGCGTTGGGGCTGCTGTGGAGGTGGATCTTCAATGCCCAGTATGGGATATTGAACGTCGGCATCAACGGTCTCCTCGAGACGTCCGGTACACTCGTGGGTTTGCCGCCCGATGCGATTGTGCGCGCGCCGAGTTGGCTACAAGACCCTCTCTGGTCCAAACCGGCCATCGTCATTGCCTCGCTCTGGGGCTGTGGGCACGCCATGGTGATCTACCTCGCCGGTTTGAACGAGGTCCCCGTACAACTCTACGAGTCGGCTTCCATCGACGGTGCCGGAATGTATCGCAAGACATGGCACGTCACCTTGCCGACAATCTCGCCCGTCATCTACTTCAACGGCATTATGGGCATCATTTGGAACCTGCAAGCCTTCGCTCTGCCGTTCGTGATCAGCATGATCGGGCCCGGTGCGGGATCGGGCGGAACATCGGGCGGTCCGGCCCGCTCCACGACCATGTATGCCATGTATCTCTACGACCAGGCGTTTCGCTATTTCGAGATGGGATACGCGAGTGCGATGGCCTGGATTCTGTTCATCATTACGGTGGCTTTGACCTTGCTAGCCACACGATTGTCGAGGCGTCATGTCCATTACGCCGATTCCTAGCCAACGCCCCTGGGTGCGTCTCGTTGTCCACGCCTTGCTGATCGGCTTCGCGGTGATCTTCGCATTTCCATTCTATTGGGTGGCCACTTCGGCGATCAAACCGTTGGCCGAGGTGATGAGCCTGCCCGCGACATGGTGGCCGAGCGAGTGGCAGTGGCATAACTATTGGGACGCCCTGACCTTCACCGAAGACACCTCGCCCTACTATCGAAACTGGGACGCGTTCTTCGCCGCGGTTACCGGCAACGGCGAGGGCGACGGGACCGCTACGCAACAGGCGCTCGGAGCGTGGAAATTCTTCTTCAGTGCGTTCTTCGTGCGCTGCGTGGGCAACACCTTATTCGTGGCTGTGGCCGGTGTGATCGGAGCCGTGATCAGCAACGCGTTGGCCGCTTACGGTTTTTCGAGGATCGACTGGCCCGGACGCGAGGTCTGTTTCTTCTTGACCTTGGCGACCATGATGGTGCCTTTTCCGGTCATCATGGTTCCTCTCTTCATCACCTTCGCCAAACTCGGGTGGGTGGGAACACTTCTCCCGTTGTGGGTTCCGTATTGGTTTGGAAGCGCGTTCAATATCTTTCTGCTCCGGCAGTTTTTTCGAACCATCCCCAATGACCTTTCCGACGCGGGCCGGATCGACGGCTGTTCGGAACTTGGGATTTTCTCGCGCGTGATCGTGCCGTTGGCGCGACCGGCGCTCGCGGTCGTGGCGCTGTTCCATTTTCTTTATGCGTGGAACGATTTCCTGGGTCCGCTGATCTACCTGACCGACCAAAGCACCTACACACTTTCCCTCGCGCTTTTCTTCTATCAATCCCAACAAGGCGGAACCGATTGGAATTTGATGATGGGTGCCTGTGCGATGGTGATCGTGCCGGTACTGATCGTCTTCTTCATCGGGCAACGTTCGCTGATTTCTGGAATCACGATGACCGGTCTCAAGGGATGAGACGCACCCGTCGGGGAGGAAGACATAGCCTTCTTCACCCTGGGTGTCTCTGGGCGGATCCCCTGGCCAGCACAGCCGTCCCAGCCTCGGGAAGCCACACATCTGGGTGGCACCGCCAATTGCTTTCAAGAAGGAAGCACAGCAGCCGGTGTAAAACGTACTCTTCTTCAACTCTGGTACGAGTATCTCACGACGTTAGAATTTACGGCTCCCAGTATTTCAGTTACTGTTGCTTTGCCGGGCGAAAAATCCACGGGCGGTGTCTACGATTGGAACTAGGACTGAATGCGTAATCTCTTCTTTTGGCTGGTCGGTCTCTCTCTTCTCTCAGTTCTCGCTTCGAGGCCGGTTTCGGCCGCCGACGTTGTCGATTACCGCTTCACCCAGTATGGCG
>CAYTDF010000502.1:3884-4374 GCA_964436365.1 uncultured bacterium
GCTCCTCTCGAAGATGGCTTGGAGCCTCTTTGGAGTCGGGTTCATGAGTGGCTCGGGGATGGAGGCGACCCGATTCATGCGTGGAAACGGCGTATCGACCGCACCGGGGTGGAGCCTTCGGTATTCACCGCGCTCGATCGGAACGACACTTCTTGGGATTCCGTCACGCTCGTAGACCGTTGGGGCCCCACTCCCGCATGGGCTTACTACCGCACGACATACCGTATCCCTCAAACGATTCTTGGCGTATCCGTTTCCGCGCAACCCTTGCACCTCGTTGTCCACGCCCATGAGCACGCCGCGATCTGGGTGAACGGTTCCCGGGCGGCCGAAGTAAACGGCGAGGATGGGCACGTGCTCCTCACACCCGCCGCCATACCTGGGAACGAGTTGACTCTGGCCATTCGTGTGGCCACCGGGGAGGGCGTCGGTGAACTGCTTGGCGTGAATGTCGTTCTGGAAGCCGACTGGGCCGCCGAACGAGACCTGC
>CAYTDF010000503.1:0-4049 GCA_964436365.1 uncultured bacterium
TGGGCGTTCAACGGTGGTGGCCTGCCTCCTACCCGTCCTGAATAGAACAGGGTCCCCGGGACCGGAGTGCACCATGAGTCTGCACGGATATTTGTTGGACAATGATAATCAGTATGACTCAACTGTGACCATGGTCGGTTTGACTTTTCACGCCCCTGGCTACCGACAACGCCTATTACCTGCAAGCGCTCTTGGTCCAAGGGCGAGGGATAACGGTTGATGAGACGTTGCACAATTGCACTGGTTTTCCTGACGGCTTTGTGGGCATCGGCTGCCCCAGACGAGGAGATTGACCTTCACGTGTGGGGCATGAACCTGGGCGCCCCCAAGCACGGTTGGTACGCGCTCGTCGACGCCTTTGAGGAGAAGTATCCTCACATTAACGTGGTTGCCGGTCCCACCGACCGCAGTGCCGATCTGCAAAAACTCCTCTCCGGGATTGTCGGCAATGCGCCCCCGGACGTGTTTCGTCGTGAGTCACGGCTTTTTGGCGACATCGCCAGCCGTGGTATCCTCATGCCTCTCGATGATTTCGTCGTAGCGGATCGCTCCCGGCCGGATGGCTTGCACGAGGAGGACTATCCGCCGGGTATCTGGTCATCGGGTGCCTACGAAGGAACGCTCTATGGGATTGTTGAGATCACCAATCCCCTAGTACTAGCCTACAACAAGCAACACTTTCGCGAAGCCGGGCTTGACCCCGAGCGCCCTCCGCGCACCTGGAGCGAATGGCTCGAATGCACCCGCATTCTGACGCAGCGAGATCACAATGGGTGGATAATCCGCTTGGGAAGCGCGGCCTACAGGCTGGATATTCTTCTCTTTTTCATCATGCAGCACGGCGGGCGAATCCTCTCCGAGGACGGAAGAACCTGTGTGCTGAACAACCCCGAGGCCCTCGAAGCGGTCAAGTTCACCAAAGCCATGTTTGATGCCATGGGGGGAAGAACAACCCTGGATCAATTCGCCGCGACGAACGTGGGGGGGGACATCCAGAACTACCCTTTTGAGGCGGGACGTTATGCCATGGCAGCCGAGGATGACTGGGTCATCTTCCGGGCCATGCGTTTCAACCCGGACCTTGAACTCGGCATTGCCCCCATGCCCATTCCGGACGGCTACGCCCCAATCTCCATTTCCATTGCGGGATCCCAGTATTTCATTCCTAGGAACGCGCGCCATCCACAAGAGGCGTGGGATTTCATACGCTTCGCCAATTCCCCTGTGGGACAACTCGCGTATGCCGCTGCCATGCGCCGAGAGGCGGAAGATAAAGGTGGAACTTACAACTATACAGGCATCCGGTCCAACCGGCGCCTTTCCGGAGCCTTGGCCGAGGCCGGATATGTGCCGGTGAAGCCCTTGTTTCGAGACGGCTTCGAGACCTGTAGACAGATCATGGACCAAGTCGTTGCCGTGCCTTCCAGCCCCGCTTCCGCCTTGATCCGCGACGAGTTGATGCGGGTTATTGATGCGGTCGCATATGAAACGCGCACGCCGGAAGAGGCCCTTGCGGCAGCCCAACGCCGAGTGCAACGGCAACTGGATATTTTCTATCAGCGCAATACCTTGCCCCTTCTGCCCTGGAAATATGTCTGGACGGCGTTGGCTGTTCTGGTGGCCTGCGCCGTTGCCGCCTTGCGTTGGTATACACGCGGGGAACGCCTCACCAGTGCCTTGCTCCGTTACGAAAGCCTTTCCGCAATGCTCTTTATCAGTCCCTGGGTGGTGGGTTTTCTGGGCCTTGTCGCCGGACCCATGCTCTTTTCCGCGATCATCAGTTTCTGCGATTACGACGTGTTGCATCCGGCTCGATTCGTGGGGTTGCGCAACTACAAGGATCTCCTGGCCCAGGACCCGCTATTCTGGAAATCCATGGGCAATACGGTGTTCATGGTCTTTACCTTACCCGTGGGCATGTCCGCGGGCCTGGGGCTTGCGCTTCTGTTGAATTCCAAAGTAAAAGGGATGTCCTTCTACCGCACCGTGTTTTACCTGCCCGCGGTGACCCCCCTGGTGGCCACTTCGGTGTTGTGGTTCGCCCTCCTCAATCCGAACGGCATCATTAATGCGGGAATCAGCGCCACTTTGGGTGGATGGTTCAACGTTACGCCGCCCGGATGGTTGACCGACCCTAATTGGTCCAAACCCGCCATGGTGCTCATGGGACTCTGGGGCGTGGGCGGCGGAATGATCCTGTGGCTTGCTGGATTGCAGGGCATCCCCGGCCAGTTGTACGAGGCGGGCGCAATTGACGGCGCCGGTCCCCTGCAACGCTTCCGGTCAATCACCCTGCCCATGCTGACGCCCTACATCTTCTTCTCCTTCATTGTCGGCGTCATCGGCGTCTTTCAGATCTTCGCGCAGGCTTTGGTGCTCACCCAAGGGGGCCCCGCCGACTCCACCCTCTTCTATGTCTTCTATTTGTTCAACAACGCTTTTAGGTACTTCAAGATGGGCTACGCGTCCGCACAAGCGTGGATTCTCTTTCTCATCGTGCTGGTGCTTACCGGGATTCAATGGCGCGTGGCCAAGAAATGGGTGCATTATGGGTAGCCCGCGGCGCAGTAGGGCGCGTCGCGACGCCCTCGGAAGTGGAGCGGTGCATGCCGTGCTTGTTGCAGGCGGCGCACTGTTCTCCCTGCCCTTCCTATGGCTTGTCAGCAGCAGCTTCAAGGCAAAAGAGGAACTCTTCAGTGTACCGTTCTCATGGATGCCCGATGTCCTTCGGCAATGGCCGGTCGAATGGAGCGAAGTCTTTCATAATTTCATTAGCGCCCAGGAATTCATACCCTTCTGGCAGTGGACCGGCAATACACTTTGGGTGAGTGTCTTATGCGTTTTCTCCAACGTGCTTTCCAGCAGCCTAATTGCCTACGGCTTTTCCCGACTTCGCTGGCGCGGGCGTGACCTCGTCTTCATCCTCGTGCTCGCCACCATGATGCTGCCGCAGCAAGTCACCATGATCCCCACATTCCTTATCTTCAACAAACTCGGCTGGTACAACACCCTCACACCTCTATGGGTAGGCTCCCTATTCGGCAGCGCCTTTCACATTTTCCTGTTGCGCCAATTCATGCTGACCCTGCCCATGGCCCTCGATGAAGCCGCACGCATCGATGGTTGCGGCCACCTCAGACTTTACAGCACCATCACCCTGCCCCTCATCAAACCGGCTCTGGCCGTGGTCGCAGTGCAGACCTTTCAATCGGCCTGGAACAACTTTCTCGGGGCCTATATCTACATTAACACCACCGAAAAGACGACCATCGCCCTGGGTCTGCAGTGGTTTAAGAGCGAACACTACAACATGTACGGGGAAATGATGGCGGCTTCGCTGGTCATGACTCTGCCTATGATTGTCATCTTCTTCTTTTGCCAGAAGTACATGATACAAGGAATCTCACTAACCGGTATTAAGGCCTAGCCCGCGCGCTCGAGAGTTGTGAAGGAACGCGGAACGAAAGACAGATACGGAAAGGGAAGTCATGAAGCGATTCAAGAGTGCACAGGACATCAAGGTGGGTATCGTCGGGTTTGGCGGCATGGCCCGTTGGCATGTGGAAGGGCTGGCCGAGGCGGGCCTGGCGCTGATCGAGGTGGCGGACATCGACCCCGCTGCCCTGAAGGCAGCACAACAGGAAGTGCCCGGCGTGACCGCCTATCCTTCTGCCACAGCGATGCTGAAGAAGGGCAGGGCCGATGTGGTCATCGTGATCACGCCCCACAATACCCATGCCTGCTTGGTGCTAGAGTGCCTTAACGCTGGCCGGCACGTTGTTTGCGAGAAACCCCTGGCGATTACGACGGCGGAATGCGACCGCATGATCAGGGCAGCGAAAAAGAACAAGGTCTTCCTGAGCGCCTTTCACAATCGCCACTGGGATGGCCTCATCCTGAACGCCATGAAGAAGATCCGGGCGGGCGTCATCGGCGACATCGTACGCGTCGAGGCCCACATGGCCGAATACAGCAAGCCGGGAACCACGTGGCGCTCAAGCAAATCTCTCTCGGGCGGCGTGCTCTACGACTGGGGCGTCCACCTCATC
>CAYTDF010000503.1:4059-4366 GCA_964436365.1 uncultured bacterium
TACATGTTGCAGGTCGTCGATTCGGATATCGTCGAGGTCACGGGATTCGCCAGGAACGGATTCTGGGCCGCAAAGACCCCATGGAAGAAGGACACCAACGAAGACGAGGGACTTGCCATCGTTCGGTTCTCCAGCGGCGCGTGGGGCTCCTTGACCGTCTCGCAGATTGATTCCAACCCCAAGCGCGGCGTCCTCGAGATCACAGGGACGAAGGGAACGCTTATCTGCGGCCACGAAGACTGGGAGAGCATCGCCGTCAAAGGGAAGCAGACTATCATTAAGAAGGGGAAGAACACTCCCGACGAAT
>CAYTDF010000504.1:0-2772 GCA_964436365.1 uncultured bacterium
CTGCTTTCCGGTTCTGAACCGGATCGAGATTCGTTCCATCCCGCACCTCGTCAACCGCCGCGCCCGTGGTTTGGTACGCAGGAGGCTTATATCCAAGAAATGCGTGCACGAAAGGACGCAATGACGCAGCGTGTGCAGGAGACTCTGAACGAGACATGGATCAACGTTAAGAACGCTCATTTCGCCATGGGCACAGCCCAGCGCGGCATCGATCTCTACGCCAAGACATTGGTTCCCGAAGCGCGCCAATTGCTGGATGTCTCCGAAACGGAATACGAAGGCGGACGAATCGATTTTTTCGATTACCTCGACGCCCAGCGTACGTGGCTCGATCTCAACCTGGCCTTGCACAACGCCAGACGCAACGTGCGGGTGGCCTTCGTCGAACTCGAAAGAGTCATTGGCGAAAGTCTGTCTGGATCGGAGTAGGAAGATGAAAACGCAAAAAGGCAAACCGGGTTGGATGAACGGGTATGTCGTTGGCAGTCTGGTTGTCGGGCTGGTTCTGGGCTGGTGGATCCGGGGCGGAAGCGCTCCGTCCACCGAGCACGCGGCGCACGACGTAGACGAAATCGTGCAAGAGGAACCCACACTATGGACCTGCTCGATGGACCCGCAAATCCAGGAGACATCGCCCGGAAAATGCCGTCTCTGCGGCATGGACTTGATTCCCGTTGAGAGCGACGCCGGTGACGACGGGCCACGCCAGCTGACCATGTCGGAAGCCGCCATGAAACTGGCCGAGATCCAGACGGTTCCGGCGCAACGGATGTTTGTCGAACACGAATCGCGCCTGGTCGGGAAGATAGAGTACGATGAAACACGCACCAAGTCGATCACGGCATGGTTCCCCGGACGACTCGAGCGCCTCTTTGTCGATTACACCGGTACCCCGGTCAAGAAGGGCGAGCATCTGCTTGAAATCTACAGCCCGGATATCCGAACCGACCAGGAGGCTCTCTTGCAGGCGTTACGGTCGGTGAGGAAATCACCGGCCTCTGCGGACCCGGTCATTCAGCAGAATCGACTCGATGTACTCCAGAAGGCGAACGAGAGGTTACGGCTTCTGGGGATGACCGAGCTGCAGATCGATGAGATCGAAGAGAGAGGCGAGCCCTCGGAACGCATCGTTTTCTATTCCCCCATCGATGGGATCGTGATTCACAAGAGCGCGTTCGAGGGCGACTACGTTCAGACCGGACGCCGAATTTACACGATCGCCGATCTGAAGCGTGTGTGGCTGAAGATGGACGCCTACGAATCCGATTTGCAGTGGATTCGCTACGGTCACGACGTGGAGTTCACCACGGTGGCTCATCCCGGCGAGGTATTCCATGGCCGTGTCTCGTTCATCGATCCGTTCTTGAGCGAGAAGACCCGTACCGTGAAGGTTCGTGTCAATGTTGAAAACGCCGACGGAAGACTAAAGCCGGATATGTTTGTGCGTGCCGTTGTCCGCTCCAAGGCAACGCAAGAGGGGAAAGTTGTTGACGAAGAGATTGCCGGGAAATGGATATGCTCCATGCATCCCGAAATTCTCAAGGACGAGCCCGGCTTCTGCGACATCTGTGAAATGCCGCTGGTGACGACGGAATCGGTTGGGTTTGTGGCATCCGGCGTAGGCAATCGGGAACCGCCGCTGGTTATCCCCACATCCGCCGTGCTGCTGACGGGAAAACGTGCCGTGGTATACGTGAGAGTTCCCGATACCGATAAGCCGAAATTCGAAGGGCGCGAAATCGTTTTGGGTCCTCGTTTAGGTGACTATTACGCAGTCGAGTCGGGTCTCATGGAGGGGGAGAACGTGGTGACGAACGGGAGCTTCAAGATCGACAGCGCCCTCCAGATTCAGGCCAAGCCGAGCATGATGTCACCCGATGGGGGTGCACCCCCGCCAGGGCATGCGCACTCGGGTACCACCAAGCCTGCGGCCACAACGTTGAAACCCTCACCGTCCGTAGAGTTGACGATGCCTCCAACTCACGCGTACCCGATGCTTCTGCCGCATTACCGAGCGCTGACCAGCGCTCTTGTTGCCGACCATCTGGAGAACGCACGGGGGGCCGCAAATCAGTTGGCCGAAGCCGCGCAGGCGCACGATGCCGCGAGCGTTCAAAAAATGGCGGAAGAGATGGAGACGGCGGATTCATTGGAGAGCGCTCGAAGGAACTTCTCGGTTCTTTCAGAAGTACTCATACAAGCGCTTACAGAGACCGGAACTCCCAGAGATGCGTTGTATGTCGCGCAATGCCCGATGGCCTTTGACGGGCGTGGGGCGCGTTGGTTACAGTGGAACGAAGAGATACTCAATCCTTATTTCGGTGATGTTATGCTGAACTGCGGAACGGTCGAGAGCGAAATACCGCCGAGTCAAACCGAAGAGACGCAGCAGGCACACTCCGAGACATCGCATAACTGACTCGAATCGCTTACTCGCACTTCGGCTCGGTTCTATAACCGAACCGTTTAGCGGCTGCAAACGTGGAGAACGCGAAGCCATGTTGAACTCCATCATCCGGTTCTGCCTGGAAAACAAACTCGTCGTCAGCTTGTTTGTAATCTTGATCGTTTTCTGGGGGACTCTCGTTGCCCCGTTCGATTGGGACATCTCGTGGCTTCCACGCGATCCCGTGCCGGTCGACGCCATCCCCGACATCGGTGAGAACCAGCAGATCGTTTTTACCGAATGGATGGGGCGGTCACCGCAGGATGTTGAAGATCAGATTACGTACCCACTGACTGTCTCCCTGCTCGGCGTTCCCGGTGTCAAGA
>CAYTDF010000504.1:2782-4365 GCA_964436365.1 uncultured bacterium
ACTCTTTCTTCGGCTTTTCGAGTATCTACGTGATCTTTGAGGATGAGATCGAATTCTACTGGTCGCGTTCGCGGGTCCTGGAAAAATTCAACAGTCTCTCCGCGGGCACGCTTCCTGCGGATGTGCAACCCGCATTGGGACCCGACGCGACGGCGCTGGGGCAGATCTTCTGGTACACGCTCGAGGGCTATGACGCGGACGGGAATCCCACCGGGGGGTGGGATTTGCACGAACTTCGGTCGATTCAAGACTGGCAGGTGCGTTACGCGTTACTCGCGGCGGGTGGCGTAAGCGAGGTCGCATCGGTCGGCGGTTTCGTGCAGGAATACCAGATCGATGTCGACCCCGACGCCATGCGCGCGTACGACGTCAAGCTCGACGAAGTCTTCAACGCCGTACGAATGTCCAATGTCGATGTCGGTGCCAGGACCATCGAGATCAATCGAGCCGAATATATCATTCGGGGTCTAGGCTTCTTAAAGAACACCGAGGATATCGAAAAGTCCGTCATTAAAGTGAAGGAGAACGTCCCGGTTACGCTGAAGCAGGTCGCCAACGTTACGCTGGGCCCGGCCCTACGCCGTGGTGCATTGGACAAAGCCGGGGCGGAGGCTGTCGGCGGTGTTGTCGTCGTTCGCTATGGCGAGAATCCTCTCGATGTTATCAAGAACGTCAAGAAGAAGATCGCGGAAATCTCGACTGGATTACCTCGCAAGACCTTGCCTGACGGGACCGTTTCGCAGGTCAAGATTGTACCTTTTTACGACCGAACCGGACTGATCTACGAAACGTTGGGCACACTGAATACCGCGCTTGTGGAAGAGATCCTGGTCACGATCATCGTCGTACTTGTGATGGTTCTGCATTTCCGAAGTTCGATACTCATCTCGGGGCTTCTGCCACTCGCGGTCTTGATCTGCTTCATTGCCATGAAACTCGGCGGTGTCGATGCCAATATCGTTGCCCTTTCGGGGATTGCCATCGCCATTGGAACCATGGTCGATATGGGCATTGTCATCTGTGAAAATATACTGAAGCACCAGGCCGCGGCGAAGCCGGGAGAGAATTCTCTCGATGTGATTTTTCGCGCCACGACTGAAGTGGGAAGCGCGGTCCTCACGGCGGTCTCAACAACGGTGATCAGTTTTCTGCCTGTCTTCACCATGGAAGCCGCCGAAGGAAAACTCTTCAAGCCGTTGGCCTATACGAAGACTTTTGCGTTGCTCGCATCGGTTATCGTCGCTCTCACCGTCATTCCGCCTTCCGCTCACATGCTGTTCTCCGGCCGGATCAAACGGAAGCGATTGCTTGACGCTCTCTTCGCCGCGCTCATCGTCTGTGGAGTCGTGGCGGCGTCTCTGGTCTCGATTGGCTTGGGGCTACTGGTGATCGCCTTTGGCGTCTATCACTTCGCTTCGTCCTGGATTCCCGAACGTGTCAAAGGGTCGATGTCGACCGTCGTCAGCGGTGTCGCCGTGCTCGTGGTCGCCATCGTTCTGTCGGAACACTGGAACCCCTTGGGACCGGAGAAAGGGACGATACGGAATCTGATTTTCGTTGTCGGCATTATCGGCGGAATGTTG
>CAYTDF010000505.1:0-4362 GCA_964436365.1 uncultured bacterium
GAGAGTTCGGCGGCTACTGTCGTATCCCGCTCGACCTCACCGTCGACCGTCTCTGCGATCCCCCGTGCCTCGTCTCCGTGGTAATGCATGGTTTCACCAATATCGATTCGTGTGGCCAAGGCGGTACCGGAGGCGTGGCTGTTTCCGCCGACTCTCGGAAACGCCAGATCCACTCCCACGAGCGCGATCGGATCGCAACCCATTCGTACGGCCAGCGAAAATGCAGCGTGGACGGCGGTCTGCCCCAGAGGAAGAAGGTCTTCTGGATGGAGTCTCAGCGAGGGGAAGCACTCGTGGATTCGGTGGCAGCGATTGGGGATGAGAAACCGCCCGCCGAAGTCAATATCGGCCCAGTGGGGGTGGAGCTGGGGGTCGAACGCGAGCGCGGTCGATTGAGGCTCGGGAATCGCCCGCAGGTGGCTGAGGTTCTGCCGGTGTGCATCTTTCGCCGTCACCAGATGGGGTTGGATGCCCTCGGTCTGGAGCCGCGCCGCGATGGTATCCGCGCAGAGGAGCAGGCCCCGGCCTGTCGTATGTCGCAGGGCCTCGGAATTCCTGTCGAAACTCGGTCCCGCGCCGATGACGAAAGCCGGCACGCCCGCAAAACGGTTTGCCAACGGAGAAACACGTCTCGCCTGGGCGATTGCCGGAAGATTGGCGATGAGGTGATCTTGAATATGCGGTCCTTGCTCGCGCATATGGCGTTCCGCACGAAGCCGATCCATATCGATTCGCGAGAGTTCGTCCAGATAGTCACGGTCCAGAGCCAAGCCACGTTGGGCCACCCAGGGGAGGGCGGCGTAGGCATAGCCTTCGACCAAGAACGAAGCGAGACGCTCGCTCTGGAGACGGTAAAGCGTTGCCGGGTCGGGCGCGGTCAGCACTTCAAGTGATGGATGATCCCAAGGCAGCGCTGCGGGGTTTTCGCGCTGTGCCAGTTCAACGATTTCGGGGACCGCTTCCACGACGGTGAGACGGCGAAGCGTTTGGCCAAAGTGACGAAGCGTTTCGGCCGCTTGATAGCCGAGCCCCAGACCGACCAGGGTGATATGCCCGACACCATCGAGGTTCAGGCCTCGAGCCCATCGCCGGGCTTCCTCACGCGGTCTGTAGCGGCTGTGAAGCGGTATCCAACGCCCATTCGCGCAGGAGAATTCCAGGGTTGGAACCCCTTCGGGAGTCGATTGAATACGTAGATTCGTGGAGTTCACCGTAGGTCGTCGTCGAGCCCGCGGTCGTCTCGGCCGTCCGCGCCCTTGCTACGGACATCGGGGTAGACGGTGTCACCGTTCTTGATGCGTGTGTACACGAACTCGTTGCCCCATATATCGCGGTTCGAGAGCGTATCGTCCGTATACGGACCCTTCCAGCCTTCGACTCCGGGATTGCCGCGTAGCGCCGCGAGTCCTTCCTCTTCCGTGGGATAGCGGCCGACATCTTGCTGGAAGGCGTCGAGTCCCTCGCGCCACGCCTGCATCGATTCGCCCATCGTCTCCGTGGGGAAGGGAACGGCGAGTTCGGTGATGATCTCGATTTCGGATGGCAGAGCCAGCGGTTCCGTGGGCCACGCATCTCCGATGGGGAGGGCGGGGAGGGGAATATCCCACTGCAGGGCGAGATCCTCCGGTTGCCATGTCTCCCATTCGGCCATAAACGTTTCCAGCGATGTCGTGTCGGCCTTTTCGATGCTACCGGTTCCCGCTCCCGTGGCGATGTAGACTTGCCCGGGCTCGATTCGTTCATGCCGCCCCGGTGCGGTGAGAGAGGTCGAGAGTGTGATCGGCTTGTCCAGTGGCACGAGCCGGAGCAGACCCTCTTCGTTGCGCACGATGCCCACGCTCCCCTCGCGGCAGTAGAAGTACACGCCTTCGGTGATCAACTTCAGTTTTCTCGGTGCGGGAAGCTTGTGAGTCTTGAGCACGAGGAATCGCCGGTCGACTTGAAGCGAAAGGTGATAGTTGAACACTTCCGAATCGAAACGGCTCTCTTCCACGACAATTTGTGCACCCGGCGACAGGCAGAGGCTTGCGACTTTCGGCAGGTCCAGCCGCACCCGGCTGTTGGCCATCACGTCCACACCGCCCCCATTCGGAACGACGTCGCCCACGGAGAGCGCCACCCCACGTACTGTGCGGCCCTGTACGGTCGTTACGCCATAGCCCCATCCACGAATGTCGCCCACCTGCATGTTCGTGGTAACACTCGTTCTAGGTGCGAGCTGTTTGAGCCCCAACTGGCTACGTATTGAAGGAAGAATCTTGCCTTGCCGGAGCAACTCGGCGAGCACGTCGCGTCCCGACGTTGGGATCGGCGCTCTCTCTTCTTTACTTCGTTTCGTCACCCATTCCGAGCGCAGCAGCAGACGGCTCCCACTCACCTCGATCTCGTCGAAACGAGTGCCTTCGACTGTACGTTGTCCGAGGATTTTGCAGTCAAGAACCGTCCCGTCGCGTAGCGTCACGACGTCCGCACCCGCGGGCCCGCAGAAGGTCCACACGGCCAATACGATCACAACCAAGGTCGAAGCGGTCTTCATGATCCGGTCTCCAGCCTAGAACGTCTCTCGAAAGTCTTTACCGTTTAGCGCACGAAGTGCCTGCCGTGGCCGAGCGCTCAGCGTTTTCCAATCGGAACGGACTTTTGGAAGACACTATAATGCTCTCAGTTTCGCTCGCCGTGCGGCGAATCTCAAGGACTCTCGGGCTTCGGCGAGTCCAGCCGGTTAATAAGGTGGGCTGCGTAGCCCGCACCAAAGCCGTTATCGATGTTCACTGTCAGCACGCCCGCTGCACAGCTATTGAGCATGGTGAGCAGCGCCGCCAGTCCGTTGAAACTCGCTCCGTAGCCCACACTGGTGGGAACGGCGACAACGGCGGATCTCGATAACCCGCCAACCACACTCGCTAATGCGCCTTCCATTCCAGCCACCACCACGATGACCCGCGCTTTGTCGATAACGTCGAGCCGGTCCAGCAGGCGATGGATTCCGGCCACGCCGACGTCATAGGTTTCGCTAACCCGCGAGCCGAGCATCCGGGCGGTCACGACCGCCTCTTCCGCCACCGGAATGTCACTCGTTCCCGCACAGAGCACGGCGATTTGTCCGGTCTGCTTGGGCGGACCTTCCGCGTTCGCGAGCGTGAGTGTCCGCGAACGTTCGTGGTAGATCGCATCCGGGTACTGCTTTTTGACCTTCTCAGCCAGCTGCGGGTTCCCGCGTGTGGCCAATACCGGACTCCCATGTTCGACCATGCGCTCGATAATACCGAGCACATCCTCGTCGCGTTTCCCTTCGCAGAAAATCACTTCGGGGATGCCCCGGCGAAGTTGGCGGTGGTGATCCACCGCCGCGTAGCCAAGATCCTCATAAGGAGCGTAGCGCAAACGTCGTGCAGCGTCTTCCACACGGGTCTCGCCGCGGCTCACCTCTCCGAGCAGATCTTCCACCCAGTCTTGTCCAGACATGCCTTGCCTCTATTTCACGATCGTGTCGGATGGGGGGATCGAGTCCCCATCGCTTGCACTGCACTCTCAGGCCAGACCTTTGGCGGCGAGTTCTTTGGCCGCTTCTTCAAAGCGATCCTCCGCCTCCACCGTGTCGGCCCATTCGACCAGCTCTTTGAGACCTTCTTCGAGGCTTATCGTCGGTCTAAAGCCGAGAGCCGATTGGATATGGCTGATATCGGCGTAGCAGTGCCGTGTGTCCCCTTTTCGATACCGATGGGTGACTTCGGGCTGAATCTCGACTTTGTAGATACGGGCAAGCGTCTCCGCGACTTCGAGGATGCTCGTCGGTTTGCCTGTTCCGAGGTTGAAGACCTGATAATTAGCTTCCTCTTTTTCCATCGCCAGAAGATTCGCGGCCACGATATCGTGTACCGAGATGAAATCTCGCGACTGCAATCCATCCTCATAGATCACCGGCGAATTGCCATTGGCGAGTCGGCTCATGAAGATCGCCATAACGCCGGTGTAGGGGTTGGAGAGCGATTGGCGGGGGCCGTAAACGTTGTAGTAGCGCAACGCCGTGACGGGGAGATCGTACGCCCGGCCGATGCCGAGCACGAGGTCTTCTTGGTCGCGTTTGGTCAGCGCGTACACCGCCCAACAGTTCTGGGTGGCGCTTTCCGGTGTGGGCACGGGCACAAGGCGTGCGCCCTCTTCATCGAGGTGTTCCCACTCGCGGCGTTTGAGTTGCTCTTCCGGCCGCAGTCCCGGTTGGACGATTGCGCTGTCCGCTCGCCGGTAGCAACCTTCGCCATACGAGGACTGCGAAGCGGCGACGATCAGTTTTTGCACGCTGTGCTTTTCGTTGACCAGCAGCTCCAGCAGATTCGCTGTTCCACCCGTATTCACGTCGAC
>CAYTDF010000506.1:0-4362 GCA_964436365.1 uncultured bacterium
GTCACAACCACGAGAAGCACCAAGACCACCAAGACCGCGATGCCTTCGGCTATATACTGATTGCGCTTCACTCGCCTCACGTTCGCCTCCTACTTCCTTTGCCTTTGCGTAAGATACCATTCGTATCATAGCACGGCCGAGCTGGGGCGTGGGTAACGAGTCGAACAGGGGAACAGGACTCTCCTTAGCGGATCCGCCAATCGCGAACGGCCGTGCCCAGCTCCCGTGCGAGGTCCTCGGCGAGGAACTCGCGCCGTGTCTGGATGAACTCTTTCAGCCGGCCGCATGCCTCGGTGATCTTCTCTCGCCGTTCGGTCAGCGTCTCTCCCGTCTCTTCTTCCAGAAGACTGAGATCCCCCAGACGGAGAGCTTTGAGAGAGTCGATTTCCGCGAAAGTGTTGTCCATCGTATAGATTGTGCTCAAAGCCGTATCGACCTGCCGCAGGTAGTTACTGTAGAAGGTCTCATCCTGGAACATCAGTCGAGGAAAGACCTGCGGATTCCCCGTAGGCTGCAACGGAGAGTCGATTCCCCAATCGAAGGTACAGTCAAGGTCCCAGGGGATCACCTCCGCGCGGTTCTCTTTCTCGGGATCGAAGAACAGCCAGTAGTTCGCGAGGCTGAGAAGACCATCTATGTTTGACACAAGTTTGTCGGCCACAGACATCTGGATCATGGAGGGAAGATCCAACTCTTCTTCCATGACGCGCCGCCGCTCCAAAGGATCGTCCACTGAGAGCCGTTGGATCAGATCGGCGGGGCGATCCAGACTCTCATCCGTATTGGTCTTCTTCTCCCACGCATAGAGATCGTGCTTGTAGAGATCGCCGTCGGAATCTCGCCCGTTCATCTCCAGAAAACGTTCGTTGACCTGCTGAATAACAAGCCTCTGGGTATGCCTGGGACCGCTAACGTTGGGAACCGAGATGACGCGAAACCACTCAGCCCGGGGAGTGAGCAGTCCGAGTTGCTTGTACAGCTGGAACGCAAAGTGCTCAAAGGTTGATGCTACCAGATCGTGATCGTTGGGATTTCCGAAGCTAGTATGCTCGGGAGGCCGGATCTCCGGTATGACGTTCAGCGTGCGGTCGCCCCGAAACTCCTCACCCTTGAGGAACTTCAGTTTAATCCCGCTCCGCGATTCGTATACGCGCGCACCGTCGAACACCTTCGGCACGTGCGAATCCGGTTCGAGCGTCACAACGCCGGAAGCCAATTGCGGTTCTTGGGTGAGATTCATATACGTAGGAATGAATATCTACGAGACCGGTAACTTCGATTCCAGTTCCCCGTCGTAGACAAAGTAGGATTCGAAGGGGCGGGGCTCTGCGTCATGAGGCAGACGGACCGGTTCCGGCGAAGTGGAGAGGAGGGCTTCCGCTCGGAACCGCACCAGGGTTTGTGAGGAGAACGGTGGGATGGAGGCAACATACGTGACTTCCGTTTCGGTCGCCGATTCCCGAGTCATGGGAATACTGACGGGAGACGGTTCGAACGCGACCCCCGCTTCCAGGCTACACGCCGTGTAGCCCGGACGTGTGTAGCTGTTCCTACCCAAGGACACGATAGAAATGACGTTTTCACCCTGGACGAGCCAGTTGTCTGCCGCTCCCAAGTCGATGACCGTCGATTCATGCCACGGGTATAACAGATACCAATCCCGCACACGCTCGAGTGCACGTGAGGTATAATCAACCGCATCCGGCGCGTTATGCCGGGCCGCCTCGACACCGTTGATGGTGCACACATAGCCCACGTGAATACGCACGCGTAGACGTAGAAACCCGAGATCCTCGACATCGTCCACGATGAACTTGTGCCGGAAGAACATCGTCGAGTATGCTTCCTCCCGCTCCGGAATGTAGGTGTGAATGAACTGTGAACCTCGTTTCGCGTAGCCGAATGCTCCTCTTCCGGTGCTCCACGGCGAATCGTCGAAATCGGTGTGCGTCCACTCATCGCCCTCCGAGGGAGAAGCGGTACCGATCCAGTATTTCCACTCGTCCCCAACGGAAACAAGCGTGCGTGGCACTTCGATTGTTTCGTACAGAAGAGAGACCGAGTCGATAGAGGAGGGGGCGTCGAAGGTCAGGCGAACATTGACATCGTCCACCGAAGTTGGGTTGTCGGGAGCGATATCGACTTTGTGGAGGATCGGATGCGAGGGAACGTTCCGGACTGAGTTGCTCTCCCCCGGCGTTCCATCGACGGCCAGCGAGCCGCGCCAGCTGTGAAAGTCATTGGGAGGCAGCTCGGGAGCGATGCGTTCCAGCGAACTGCCGTAACCGTCCGGGCCACGCGGCCAGGGCGATTCGTCATCATAGCGTAGGCTGACAACGGTCGTGCGGTCGGGACGCTGCAATACGATCGTCTCCCCGCCGTTGGAGAGCTTGCCCTCATACGGTCCGAACGGATCGAGCTGCCGCTCGCTCCAGAAGGTGTGTTCGGGCTCCCGTGCGATCACGACGTAGTCGTGACCGGCGAGAACCGTCCCCGAGGGGAACGTGTACTGAATCCCATCCGCAAACGTGTAGCCGGATAGATCCAATTCTTCGGGGCGCGGGTTGTGGAGTTCGATGAACTCGCGGTGCCAGCCGAGATGCTCGATCGATGGATCGCCCCGGGAAGCACCACGGTCGGTCTCAGCGGGATTGTAGTGGATTTCGGAAACAACAATCTCGGGGGGCTCTGCGGAAGCCATACAGCAGGCGATCCCCGCAAGAACCATGAAACCGGAAGTACGATAAGAACAGACAAGTCGCGCGATCCAATAGAAGGCAGAGAAACGCTGCAAGGTCTTGAGTTTCCTTTGCTGGAGGGTCCTTCAATAACACCGTCCGTCTGAGTTGGGCTTGGAGGTCCGCTCTCGATCTCTTGGTAATATAGTCTGGCTCTCCAAAAGTATCAACAATCTGGAAAACCGGGTTACTGCTCTCAACGAGTAGGAATTCCAAGCCAACCCGCTCGCGTCTCAGGGCACGTTTCTCACTGACTTTGAAGATTCACGCGGTGCCACCACCAAACCGGATTGTCGATCTCCACACACGGGTCCCCCAGACGCCAACTCAAAGTATTGCGTTCGTTGGAGCCGGGCGTTGGCGGCGTTTCCAGATTGTGAAGGATCAAGTTTACCGCGCTCTGTACTTGCGCGTCCCCGGCGGAGGCGTGAGATTGCAGGTAGGGAATAACCTCCTTCCCTAGATGATAGAGCGCGTACGCGGTCATGCAGGCGTTGCCCCATATCTCATCGTCTCGCAGGTGTGGAATCACAATTTCCGTAATTCTCGCAAGTTTGCCGCCTCTGCCCGTAGCGCCCAGCACGTATGCGGCTAGGAACTGCTGTTGTCCGTCGCTGGAATCCAGCGCCGCTTCGAGTGGTTCTGTGCCTTGCTGTGGATAGCTTAGGAGAAAGCGTACGCCCTCCGCCGCGTTA
This sequence comes from uncultured bacterium, assembly GCA_964436365.1. GTDB lineage: Bacteria > Hinthialibacterota > Hinthialibacteria > Hinthialibacterales > CAYTDF01. The sequence continues at coordinate 3,434 of CAYTDF010000506.1, forward strand.
TTGAGCGGCACACAACGCCCCCTCTGATGCAGGCTCGGTAGTGCATCGTTCCTCAAACCCTCAACGATGACCTCACACAATCGATTGCTCGCTACGTAATCCTTTAGCCGCTCCGGGGCGAACCACTTCAGTTTATAGAACACCGCCGCCGCTAGCTGCCGTTGCTGCCAATCTTCCGACTCCAGCGCTTCTTCTAGCGCCGGAATCAGCTCCGGCGTCTCTCGCGCATATAGCTCCTTCAAAGCGCAAATCGCGTTGCCGCGCACCTCGTCCGCCCGTAGATCGGCGATCAGTTCGCCTATGCTCTTCCGCTTCGCCTTTTCTTGGAGCCGGTGGAAGGAATCCGGCAGACTCCCTGGAAAAGAAAACGCCGCACTCGGAATCAGTAACACAAAGATCGGTATTAGGAATGACCTTCTCACGAGAACCTCTCGGCAGAGAGAATACCCTGGATTTCCCATTTGGGTTGTCGATCTCGTATTATTATAGTCTGGCTCTCCAAAAGCATCAACAACCTGGGAAACCGGGTTCCAGCCCCCAACGAGTTGCGTCTATGGTCTCACGCTATCCCGGCACAAGGCGAAGCCGTGCAATCTGTGCCCGAATCACCCTGAACGGCTCCTGGGACGGTGTCCCCCCGGTCCTACGCACGTTGAACTGCCTGACTCAGACCGACGCCTTCTCCTGTCCGGTGATGCTGTATGTCGTGTCTGCACGTAATAATAAGTTTGTCGTGACTAAAACCCGGCCGCACCCGCGTCAGTGACGACGATGTCCCCGGAACTGAGCAGCCCGTTGGAAGACGCATAGATGTGAGGGTTGTAGGGGGGAAGCACGTCTTCGGCACTGTCGGGCCCCGGGCTGGCCAAGATGTACGAGCCGTTGATACTTGTGTTGGAGAACATACTCTCCCAACGGCCTTTGTGGGC
>CAYTDF010000507.1:0-4354 GCA_964436365.1 uncultured bacterium
GAAGGGGTGCTTTGGAGAAGGCTCGCATTGAAGACTGGAACCCCACAACCTAGAATGACAACCACTCTTTAGAGGAGATTCGATCCCATGCTCAGTCTGAAAACCAGCATTCTGGCCGCCGCCCTCGCGTCGGTGTGCCTACTGCCCGCCTGCATCGCAAACGCCGAACCGCCAATCCGAGTGGCCGTTACCGTCGGCGGCCACGGCTATGAAGAGCAAGAGTTTCACGAGATGTTCCGTAGCCTGGAAGGCGTGGAGTTTTTTGTCGCGGAATACCCGAAAGCCGCCGAAGTGTTCACGCCGGAGATTCGTAAGCAGGTCGATGTGTACGTGTTCTATGACATGTATCAGAAGATCGACGCGGCAGGCCAACAGCATTTCCTCGACGCACTCAAAGAAGGCAAAGGGATCGTCGGTATGCACCACTCCATCGCCAGCTTCCAAGACTGGCCGAAGTACGCGGAGATCATCGGGGCGAAATACTTCCTGAAACCGGATGTCAAGTACAAAGGCAAGACGTATAAGCGGTCGACCTTCAAACACGACATCAACATCGATGTGAAGGTGGCCGCGAAAGATCACCCCGTCACAAAAGGTCTGAGCGATTTCACGATCTATGACGAGGCGTACGCGTTGCACTTGGTGAGTCCGCGGAGCACGGTCCTGCTGAAGACGGACCACAAAGCAAGCCAAGGGTCGACCGCGTGGGCCCATCAGTATGACGCCTCGCGTGTGGTCTTTATCCAACACGGTCACGACGCGAAAGCGTTCGCAAACACGAACCTTCGGAAACTGCTGCGGAACGCCATCCGCTGGACCGCCAGAAGGCCGTGACGCCCGGCAAGGTTTGTGCGGTGCGCCAGTTTGCCGTTATGATGTTTTGAGAAGTTCGGGCGGATGGTGGAATGGTAGACACGGGGGACTTAAAATCCCCTGACCGCAAGGTCGTGAGGGTTCAACTCCCTCACCACCAATATTTAATTGGCTTCGAATGAATGTTTCCGGTTGAAGGACGCTTGACGCACAGCCACCGCGGGCCCTTCGGGCGCTACCTTTGGGTTTACCGCTCAAGCCGTATCGTGAAGGTCGTATACTCGACCACAGCAGGGCCAGACTCCAGAAGAGACAGCGGGCGCTACGTGGAAGGAACTTTCGAGAGACGATCTAGAAGTCTTCGCCGGATAGATCGTCGGTGAGTAACGGCTCTTCACCATTGCGAACGCATTCAATGTCCGTCATCAGCTCCAGAATCGCGTCGTCACGAACGGTTACACGTTTGGCCCGGTGGCAGTCGCTCAAGGCTTTGTCTAAATCACCCAGAAAATAATAGACTGTCGCGCGGGCGACGATCGGGAGTTCAACCCACGGTTTGCGGCGTATCTCGGACGTGTAGAGACGTACAGCCCTCCGGTACGCGCGCTCCGCCTTCTGATCCTCACCGAGGGTTCTGTGGATTTTGCCCTGGAGTACGTGCAGTTCGGGTGCGCTGGGCATCCTCTTGACGGCTTCGCGCGTCTCCTGCAGAGCGAGTTCGAACTCCTTGTTCTCAAGAAGGTAACTGAGCTTCGCGCTGTGTAACTCGGGAGCGTCGCGGTTCTTTTCGATGGCCCGGTCGAGAAGATCGATGGCCTCGTCACGCCGGTCATCCCGCCAGAGTTCGTCGGCGCGGGTGATGGCGGTTTCGGGCTCGGTGGTCGCGCAACCCACGATGAAGCCGAGTAGCGGCCCGAAACATGCCCATCTCCAAGCCCGACGCGGGCGGGGCCGCCAGGCTGGGTTGCAACGAAGATTTGTGCTGAATGTGTGCGACATCATGGGGAAAACTCCGGTTTCTCTATCGGCACCTAGAGTAACGCGCGCTGGGAGAGAGGGTAACCCAGACCGGCCGGAAGCGTTGGTTTGACAGAGAGCCCGCAAGAGGCTTTGATGAACGCCATGGAATCCCGAACTTCACCGGCTGGAAAGCAACAACCGAAACTCGGTCCCGAACAGGCGAAGCGCGTCATCATCATTGGCGCGGGAGCCGGTGGATTGACCGTCGCCCACCGTTTGCAGGAGAGAGGGCACGATGTGACGGTACTGGAAAAGAGCCCGGACGTGTCGGGCCTGGCGGGCGGATTTCGGTTCGGCTCAACCGTGCTGGACCGCTTCTACCGTCATATCTTCACGTCGGACGAAGCCATCCGCCGTCTAATCGGAGAACTGGGACTCGAAGAGAAACTTCAGTGGCTGGAATCGAGCGTGGGGGTTTACTACGAGGGGAAGACGTACCCGTTTTCGAAACCGCAGCATCTTCTGGGTTTCACGCCGATCAGCCTGTGGGGGCGTTTCCGGTTCGGACTGGGTTTTCTGCGTATGAAGTTCGAGAAGAATTGGCGTGCGCTGGAGTCGGTCACGGCCGAGGAGTACATCATCCGCCTGATGGGCCTGCCCGCGTACCGCGTGATCTGGGAACCGCTGCTGCGGAGTAAATTCGGCGAGCGGTACCGTGAAGTTTCGGCGGTCTGGTTTTGGGGGAAAATCCAACTGCGAGGTGGGACGCGGGACGATACCGGGACGAAAGAGAAACTCGGATACCTGGGGGGCGGATTCTCGCAACTATTCGAACGTCAGGCGGAACACGTGCGGGAACGCGGGGGCGAAATCGTGACCCGGTGCCCGGTCGAGTCGATCAAACGCAAACCGGGCGGCGGATTCGAAGTCCAGACGGGCTCGGGAGAATACACGGCCGACGCGGTGGTCTGTACACCGGCACCCGCGATCATGGCCAAACTGTGCCCGGAGTTGGCGACGCAGGACCGGGCGCGCCTCGAAGATGTTCCGTACCAGGGCAGCGTGGTGGTTGTGCTGCCGCTGCGAGAACCCCTTGAGACGTATTACTGGGTCAATATCAACGATCCCAAAGTGCCGTTCGTGGCGCTCATCAACCAACGGGCGATGGTGGACGATCCCGCGTACGAACCCTACTACCCCGTGTACCTGTCACGATACCTCTCGACATCCGATCCCTTGTACGGTATGCCCGCCAACGAGCTGGTGCCGCTGTTCACACGAGAGTTCCTGCGGCTGTACCCCGACGCGAAGCTGGACGAGCGTATCCCGGGTTGGCGCTTTCGAGCGGACTATACACAACCCGTGGTTCGGCGGCACTACAGCGAAACGATTCCAGCCTTCGAAACCGAGATTCCCGGACTGTTCCTCTCCTGTATGGCCCAAGTCTACCCGGAAGACCGCGGCATGAACTACGCAATCGACTGCGGAGAACGATTTGTCAATTGGTGGTATGGCGAGGAGACCGTTTCGAATTTATACACGACGTAAATCGCTGATTTAACGAACCTTACGCCACCAAGACGAGCACGTTGAATTGACGTTTCGACGAATGCGGTTTAGACTTAATGTATCTCCAAGAAGTTGTGTCCGGTTGGGAAACGCTGGACACCCAACCACCGGGGGCACTTCGTGCGCCCTACTGGATAATACTTTCGAGAGACGCTCTAGATTGGAAAGTCTGTCAGAATCTTTCATGCAGGACACAGGTAAGCGGGAGTGACCACCATGCTTAGACATCTCAACCACTCAATCTTGATCGCGGCCTTGCTCGCGACCGTTGCATACGCGGACGAGGTCCAGGTGGGTAACGGCGAGATCAAAGGACGAATCCTCTCGGATCGTGCGGACGCGGTCGTGATTCGGACGCTGGCGGGTGAAGAAGTCACGGTAAGCCGTGACGCGATCCTCAAAATCGCCCGGCAGACGGAAGTTCAGAATATCCTGGACCGGGGCGCGTTCATGGAGGGTAAGGGACTCGACGAGAACGCATTTTTTGAATATGTGGAGGTTTTGCGGCGCGACCCGACGAACGTGGAAGCCAACCGGCGTATGGAAGAGATCACCCAACGGCACGAAAAGGAACGCTGGGAGTCGGGTATGAAGAAGGCCCGGGGGCTGGTGGCCACGGAGCGGTACCGGAAGGCGCTACGGGCATTCCAGGCGGTCTTGGCGCTCGAACCGGAAGATCATCTGGCGCAACAGGTTGTCGAGGAGATGTGCAACACGTACGCCAAGATTGCGTATATGTACTATAACCACTGCTACGACGAAGGCGCGATCACAGAACTGGCGAAGGCGGAAGAACTGAATCCGAACAGCCCGGAAATCTACTACCTGTTGGGACGCATTCATGAGACGGGCGGGCATGTCGATCTGGCCAAGCAAGAGTACGAACGAGCCCTGGAACTGGAGCCGACCCATTTCGAGTCGCGCGAACGTCTAAACTACATCAACGATCGCCAACAGCGGGCGCTCCGCGCCTTGCAGCGTAGCCGGGGATAGAAACAAAACAGGCGGCCCC
>CAYTDF010000508.1:0-4341 GCA_964436365.1 uncultured bacterium
GACAAGATCTGTACCGGCGGACTGCTATCGCCGGACTGTTCGGCGCACTGGGGTGGTACGTTGGCGGGTCGCTCAGCAACATGGAGCACAACTTTTATATCATATCCGACTCGTTGCCGGACGTGGCCTACGGCTATTTTGGAATGGGCCTCATCGGCTTGCTTTGGGCGGGTGTGGGCGGCGGGGTTCTCGCGCTGGCGCTGACGCGACCGCGCTCGGAACTCGTGAGTTTCATGCGAGTGTTGGTCGTACTTTGGTTATTCTGGCAGCTCCTATCACTTTATTTCGGCATATTTGACGAACAAAGAGCGAATCTTTTCCGCTTCAGTCGAGGGGTGTTTCCCCTTGCGGACTGGTATACCGCAGGGAGCACGCTTCTCGTGGCCGGTGTCTATTGGCTGGTGCGCCCGAAGGAGCGTCCGGCCGCCCGGCTGTTCATCGACTGTGCGCTAGGCTGGTGGATCAGTTATCTCATTCTGCTCAAATTCGGTGGGCTTCGGCTTGCACCGCCGTATCGGGGCGAAAACTGGAGCGGCGTCGTCGGCGTTCTGGTCGCGCTTCTGCTCTATCTCTATCGGCAGAACAACCGTGCCGGACTGATGCTGGCACTCCACTCGACGCTAGCGGGCTGCATGGGTTTCATACTCGCCGTATTTATTCATGTTCCGATACGCCTTGGGTGGGGGCCGTTCCCCCGGATTGCCCCGTGGAAAGTTGCCGAAGAGGGTTTCGGGTTCTTCATGGCGCTGGGCGTCGCACTGAGCGTTGTCTATTTACTGCGCGGCCGTCTCGCCGCCCCGCCGGAAGATACCAAGAGAGAGCCGTTGGATCTCTTCGCCGCGTTCGTGCTGCTTGTGGCCATGATGTGGATGAACCTGCGCAAGAACGTGCGGGATTGGGGGGAGGCGCGCTACGACATTTTGGTGGATGGAACCATGTACGGCCTCGAGGCCTGGCAATGGTTCTACCTGGCCGGTTGTCTGCTGACGATTATCACCCTCTACTGCCTCTATCAGTATCATCGCGAGCGCTTGATGTTGATGCCGAAAACCGCGTTTGAAAAAGGTTCGTTGCTGTTCATCGTTGTCTTGCTGGTCACCATGGTGGCCGCTGTATTCCATCGGTTTCCGGAATGGAACGGTAAAGACGACCTCGTCAGCAGCGTCAGTTATCTGCTACTCGGGCTTCTTGCGTTTTGGCTTCTGCTGACCCGGTCCGTGGAAGGCAGAGATGCCGAGTGGCCGTCGGAGGCGGGCGTGCCGCCGGAAGACCCCAGGTGGAACGTGGGACTGCGCTATTTGCTTCTCTGGGTTGTGGGCGTACCGCTCCTTATCGCGGTCGCCACCGCATCCACACTCGGTATGCAAGACGAACCGAACCCGGGAAGCCGCAAACGTTTTGGGCCGGAGGCATTCTGGCGGCAGGTGCAGGAGGTGACGGGTTCATGGCGAGCGGTCTATCGAGTGCAAAACCTTGACGATGAAGGCAAGAGCACGGAGGCGCTTCCCGTACAGCAATTGCAGTTTGCCCAACGGACAAACGTATCGGTCACGATGGCCAACGGCGAGCGTGCGGCCGACAAGCACCGCTGGTTTCATTCGAATCCCTACTCGCGGCTAGAATGGTATGGGCGAGTGGCGGACCATCCCGAGCGCGTCGTGCTGACGATGCGCTTTAAGGAGAAGCGGCTCTATGTGCCCTGGCCGCCGGAGAGGCCGGAAGAAGGCTATATCGTATTCGAACACGTGGACGAATAGGGGATTGCGTGGCTGAACTGTGTCCTATCGCATGCGCATAAGGAACGCGATCTGGGGAATCTAGGCCAAAACGGCTCTCTCGCGCGATAACCATTCTTGAAGCACGGCTGAATCTTCTTCTCGAATGTTTCGTAGTAGAATTGAGGGACAGTATGAGTCTGCCTACTCGCGTTCCCGCGTGGGACGAGGCGGCTACTGTCCGACACGATGGGGTAAGGAGAAGAGACGATGACGATTGCGAACGAGAGGAATCGTTGCCAGGCGTACGTATTGATTCTAATCGGCTTGGGGCTCTGTGGATGCGGTCTCAATTTCGGTATCGCGAACGAGGAGAAGTACACAGAGACTCTCGAGCTGAGTCTGGATGGCGTGGGAGCCACCCTGGTTGAGGCTACGACAAACAACGGGCATATCCGTTATACCGGGACCGATGAAACCGAAGTCACCGTGCGCGTGACAAAACAGATTCGTGAAACCACGAAGCAGAGCCCAGAGGAGATCGCCAAGACGATCGAGGTTAATTTGGAGCGTGACGGCGACCGAATCCATCTCAGCTATGACAAACCGGCTTTCATGATGGGCGTCAATGTTTCCGTTGCGTACGAAATCCGGGGACCGAAAGATATCGCCGTTTATTTCCGAACCTCGAATGGCGCGGTGGATGTCGAGAACGTGCTGAAGCGGGTGAAGGCCGAAACTTCGAACGGCGCGATCGACGTGCGGAAAAGCGCCGGGGAATTCTCGCTGACCACCTCCAACGGCCACATTCGCTTATACGGGTTGACACCGTAGAATGCCTCGCGAGGCTCTCGTGGTGCATGATTCTTGTTTCTCTGTCCCGCCCTACGGCCGTATGATAAAATCAAGATAGGTGACGAATTACGCAGAGCGAAACGAACTGATGAGCACGCAAGACTTGGAGAGAATCGACCGCGCGTTGGAGGCGGTGCCCGATCAACACCTGGAGTTCCAGGCGCGGCGGGATATCGTCGGACGTATCCTCGAACTGCGCGAGGCGAAGAACGTTCTGATTCTGGGCCACAACTACATGGAGCCGCTCATCTACCAACTGTCGGGCGAGCGGGAGCGGGGTGATTCTCTGGCCCTCAGCCGTTTTGCCGAGCAGACCGACAAGCCCATCATTCTGTTTGACGGGGTTCGGTTTATGGCCGAGACGGCGAAGATCCTCAGCCCCGGCAAGAAGGTGCTCATCGCCGATCTCGAGGCGGGGTGCAGTTTGGCGGATCCCTTCACGGCGGACGATGTCCGGGCCATTAAGGCGCGGTATCCCGGGGCTCCGGTCGTGACCTACGTCAACAGCTACGCCGATATTAAGGCCGTCAGCGATTATTGCTGCACGTCCGCCAACGGTCTTCAGGTCGTGCTTCACGCCAGCCGGGCGTTTGATTCGCGGCAGGTGATCTTCTTCCCGGATTCCTTGATGGGCGCCAACCTGCAGAAGGAACTCGGCGAGCGGGGCGAAGAGATCGACATTATCTATCCGGGAAAGCACGACGATGGCTTCGGACGTTGCGAGGTCCACGAGAAGTTTACCGCGCAGCACATCCGCGAGATTCGCGAGCAGCACGACCTCCCCAAGGGCGCGGAAGACGCGGCGGTTTTGGTGCATTGGGAGTGTCCGCCCGAGGTTGTGGCGGAAGCCGATTTTTGTGGCAGCACGTCACAGATGGCGCAATACGTGGAGAGCCACGCGACGTTGAAGCGTGTCTATCTGGCGACGGAATGCGAGATGGCCGCGAACCTTGCGGCCGAGTATCCACAAGTTGAGTTTGTGCGCACGTGCCATATTTTCTGCGAGCACATGCGTAAGATTACGCTGGAGAAGATTCTGCACAGCCTCGAACACGAAGTGCACGAGGTGACCGTGGATCCGGAGATCGCCAAACACGCCCGTAAAGCGATCGACCGCATGTTGGAAGTGAAGTAGGCGGGCCGCCGTCGGCGGGTTGGAGGGTGACCGATGGAAGTTCTCATTCCGATTGTAATCGTTGCGCTCGTTGTTCTCGTTTTTGTCTTCAACTATCTGCAGAAACAGAAACGGATCAAGGAGATGACCGCGTGGGCAAACTCCCGGGGATTCCATTTTTCGCTAGAGAGCGAATATGGGGTGGAGAACGCCTATCCTGAATTCTCCTGCCTGCGCCAGGGAAGCCGCCGTTACGCCTTTAATGTCGTTCGGGGCGACGACAGCGGGATCGGCGTATGCGCGTTCGACTATCACTACGAAACCTATTCAACCAACTCCAAAGGGCACCGGCAGACGCATCACCACTACTTCTCCGCGATCACCATCGACTCCCACTTGCCCCTCAAGCCTTTGTTTATCCGGCCGGAACGTTTCCTCGATAAGGTGACCGAATTTTTCGGCGTGGACGATATCGATTTCGAGTCGGCCGAGTTCAGCCGAAAGTTCTATGTGAAATCCCCCGATAAGCGGTGGGCTTTCGATGTGATTCATCAGGCGACGATGGAGTTTCTGTTGGCATCGCCGACGTTTCATCTCGAATTTCACGGGCGCGACATCATCGCCTACCGGAGTAGCACATTCAGTATTGCGGAGTTC
>CAYTDF010000509.1:0-4338 GCA_964436365.1 uncultured bacterium
CGGCAGTGCGGACATGATCACCGCCGACTGATCGTACTCGAGGTGGGCGAGGATCAACGCCACGGTCTGCGGATGTTCATTCTGGATGAAATTGAGGAGATGGTTGGGATCGACCTTCTTCAAGAAGTCGAACGGTGAGCCCTGCAGCATGCCTTGCAGCCGTTCGATGATCTCCATCGCCCGGCCGCCACCGAGAGCCTTTTCGAGAATCTCCCGAGCCGTGCCGATACCACCGGAACTGATGTACTGTTTGGCCATACAGGTGTGATAGAACTCTTCAATCACCTGAGCCGTCAGTTCCTGAGGAACCGTACCGAGGTTCGCCACTTCAAGAGTGATCTGCTCGATCTCTTCGTCCCCGAGGCTTTGGTACACGGCCGCGCCAACGTCGGCGCCCAGCGTGACCATCATGATGGCGGCTTTTTTCCGCCCGGTAAGTTTGGCCTTTTCTTTCGTTCCGCGTACCATGATATGACATCACCTCAACCGCAAATAGCGTCTCTCCCTACGCAAGAGAGAGGCCGCAAGAAATCAAAGAATTGCTCACCCATACGCGGTGAAACTCTCGAAACACATCAACGCTCACCGCGCGTGCGAGGAGATCCCGCCGATAGAGACACCGCGATCGGCAAACGCTCCATAGGCACTCTCACAAGTAAGTGTTACACAGACTATAACCTATTTCCAGGAATTACGTGCAAGAAGAAGCGCATTTCTGGAATTCTCATGTACGGTGGGCATTCGGGAGTACTCCAGCCGGAAGCGCCCGCTGGGAGAAACTCAAGCAATGCTGGGACTGTTCGGCACCCGTAGACGGGGAGAGACAAGAAAGCGCGCTCGCCAGCTCCTCCGGGAGGCTTTCGGCGAGAGAGCCGATTTTCGCGCGGGGCAGTGGGAGGCCATTGAATCTGTGGTTCTGCGGCGTTCGAGCGTCCTCCTGGTCCAAAAGACAGGTTGGGGAAAGAGCCTGATCTACTTCTTGGCGACCAAGCTGTTTAGAGAATCGGGCGCGGGCCCCACCCTGCTCGTCAGCCCGCTGCTCTCACTCATGCGCAACCAGATCGAAAACGCCGAGCGTTTCGGTATCACGGCCTTGAGTATCAACAGCGCCAATCGGCAGGATTGGAGCCGCATCGATGAGGCGCTCGCCCGCGATGAGTGCGATTTGCTGCTCATTTCCCCTGAACGGCTCGCAAGCCAGACGTTCGAGCGGAGAACACGCGGCTCGCTTCCGAACATAGGCCTCCTGGTCGTCGATGAAGCCCATTGCATTTCGGACTGGGGACACGATTTTCGGCCCGACTACCGGCGCATCGCCCGAATCGTGGCTGGACTTCCCCCGAAAACACCGGTCATGGCCACAACAGCGACGGCGAATCAGCGCGTCGTGGACGATATCGCCGCACAGCTGAAATCCGACCTTGGGGCTATTCGCGGCCCTCTGGCCCGCGCTTCCCTGCGTCTGCAAACGATTCACTTGAAGAACCAAGCCGAACGGCTGGCCTGGCTGGCGGAGAACATGCCCCGCATCCCGGGAACGGGGATCGTCTATTGCCTCACAGTGGCGGACTGTGATCGTGTCGCGGCCTGGCTGAGATCCAAGGGTATCCCCGTCGAAGCTTACCACGCCCAACGATCGGCTGAGGAACGGGTGGAATTGGAGAAGCGCCTCTTAAGAAACCAGATCAAGTCACTGATCGCAACCGTAGCATTAGGAATGGGTTTCGATAAACCTAACTTGTCCTTTGTGATCCACTTCCAGCGTCCGGGGTCGATTGTCGCGTACTACCAACAGATAGGGCGAGCGGGACGCGAAGTGGACGACGCACTCACAGTTCTGCTCTGCGGCAAAGAGGATGACGAGGTCCAAGACTACTTCATCGGCGCGGCTTTTCCCGCGCCGAAGGAGATGCGCGCCGTGCTCAGCCTGATCGAAACTGAGGGGGAGTTGAGCCTTGATGATATCTGCCAGAGGCTCAACTTTCCGCAGCGCCGAATCGAGCAGTGTCTCAAGCATCTGCGGATCGAACGAGCATTGGGCCGCGATCGCTTGAACTACTTTCGCACAGCCAACCCCTGGACGCCCGATATAAAGCGCGCTGAGCGGATCACGGCGGTTCGCTATGAAGAGCTAGACGCCATGCGGCGCTACACGACGGCGACCTCATGCCTCATGGAGATCATTGTACGCGAACTGGACGACCCCCATGCCGCCGCCTGCGGCCGCTGCGCAAACTGCAGGGGAGAAGAACTCGTCCCCTCGCGCGCGGACCGGGGATCGATTGCCGAGGCGGTATCGTTCCTGAAACAGAACGAGTTGGTGTTCGAACCACGCAAAATATGGCCTGCGGGGGTTGTCAGAGGATACGCCGGACCGATCCCGGAGGAGCGCCGGAACGCACAGGGACGCGCGCTGTGTATGTATCGAGACCCCGGTTGGGGCGCAATCGTAAAGCGCGGCAAGTACAAGGATGGGCGATTCGCGTACGAGTTGGTCTTGGCCTCCGCCGAGTTGATCCAATCGCGTTGGAGGCCCACCCCCTTTCCCACGTGGGTCACAACCATACCCTCATCACGGCACCCGGAGCTAACCCCGGACTTTGCCCAACGTTTAGCCGTGGCGCTTGGCATCCCCTTTCGACCGGCACTCGAGAAGATTCAGGAGACCCCAGAACAGAAGGAGATGCACAATAGCGCCCAACAACTCCGCAACATCCATGCATCGTTTACTGTCCTACCGGATAGGATCGAAAGTGGACCGGTATTGCTCGTGGATGACATTGTGGATTCGCGGTGGACACTGACCGTTGCCGGAGCGCTGCTTCGCAATTCCGGATCGGGCGTCGTTCATCCCTTCGCGCTGGCGAAACTTTCGACTCTGGAAGGCGTTTCATGAAACACCCCACCCTCTCCGATAACGGACAAGTCGTTTGGATGCTCTGTGCCGTGCCGTCCGGTAGATCGACTTCTCCAGATACACCCAAGCCGCTCACCAACACGGAACTCTTCAAGCTGCAAACCGCCCTTCTCGATTCGCCGTGGCGGGAGCTGAGCGAACTCTGTGGGAGAAGCGCGGACGAGATTTCTGAAACCTTGGGCGAACCGCTCAATCAAGCCGAGCGTGTGGCGAAACTGCTTGAACGGCACGTGAGCCTTACACTGGAATTGGAGCGGTTGGCCGAACTCGGAATCTGGGTCCTGACTCGTCTGGACAAAGAGTATCCCCCATCTCTGAACGACAGGCTCGGCCGCGCCGCGCCCTCGATCCTTTACGGGGCGGGCGACGCGGGCCTGATCGGCCAACCGGGTATCGCCGTGGTCGGCTCACGTGATGTCGATCCCGCGGGCGCGGAGTTTGCCGCAGCCGTTGGCGAGAGAATCGCCGAGGAAGGCTATTGCGTCATCTCCGGGGCGGCACGCGGTGTGGACCGGATCGCCATGAACGGCGCGCTGGAATATGGCGGTTGCACGGTGGGGATTCTGGCCGGGGATCTTGGCCGCACGCTACGCGACCCTAGCCTGATGCAGTCTATCCAGGGCACACAGCTCGCGCTTCTCTGCCCATACCATCCCGACGCGCCCTTCACCGTTGGGGCGGCGATGGGCCGAAACACGTATATCTACGCTCTCGCCGAACGAGCGATCGTGGTCTCTTCGGCCGAAGGTACGGGCGGCACATGGGCGGGAGCGACCCGCTACCGGAAGAACGTTTGGGCCCGGCTCTATGTACGCAAAGGCCCAGAGGTCCCGCCGGGCAACGAGCGTCTCATTCGCGAAGGCGGCATCGGTCTAGACCTGGATGAGATACCGAAAGGGACGAGTTTTGGGGAGTGGTTGGAGCGGCTCGCACCCGAGATCGAAGAACCTGAACCGGCGGTAGCCGACGACCCTCAGGCGGTCTTCCTCGAACGCTTACCGGACCTCTTACCCACGACCCGTAAGGTCATTCTTGAGGCGTTCGAACTTCCAAAATCCCACTGCGGAAAGTACTTGACCCAAGCGGTTAAGGACGGTCGTGTCGTAAAGCACCAGGAAGGCCACAGTGTCCTTTACAAAGTCCCTGAAGAGACCGAACAACCTTCCCTCTTCGAATCCTGAAAGAAACTCCGGTAAGAAAAGACGTCCAAGCCCGCCCGGCAGCCGCCAAGCCCCGAAGAGTGCACGAGGTGGCACGCTCGAGACGCGCATTTCACACAAAGGCGGCGTTGAGTGAGTGGGGTATGAGACGCCGAAATGAGATGATGCAGCACACCTCGACCCGTATTAACGCGAACCAAGAAACGTTGTCACCACCCATGGCCTGTGATAGGTTATTGTCACAGCAAATAAATTCTACTC
>CAYTDF010000510.1:0-4333 GCA_964436365.1 uncultured bacterium
ACCTCTAGTTTCGTCTTGCCCAATTTGCGGGTTTTCATCTTCGGTTTCTTCGAAGAATCCTCTGCTTCATCTTGAGCAGTGGCGATAGTCGGCAGCAGTGTCGCCGACGCGGCTCCGGCCCCGGCCTGGACAAACGCTCTGCGGTGAATCTTCTGTTTCTTGCCCGTCATGATCGACTCCTCTCAATCTTGGTGGCGCATCGGCAGCCGCCTCTTTGTTCCCGGTTCGTAGTCTACAGCATCTCACAGCCGTTGTCTTCCACTGCTTCAGGAACAACACCAACACGCAAACCTGACACGCAAACCTGATTGACAAGAGGCTCGCATTGGAGTAACGTCGGCGCGAAAACCAACGGAAACGAGGTCGAGGACTTCCATGAACGACAGGCATGCAATTGTGAGGGTAGGGTTCGCACTCGCGTGTGCGGCGATTCTGACGAGCGGGTGTGTGCTGGACCTCCAGATGGAGCGGGAGGGTGTGCATGTCTTCTTCGTTTCTCCCCAGGGCGATGATGCCTGGACGGGTCTCCAACCGGATCCCACGGCGAATGGTCAAGACGGTCCGTTCGCGACCTTGGAGGGGGCGCGCGACGCGATTCGTCGGCTCAAGCGGTCCGGGCGCTACAACCGTTGCGGCGCGACCGTCTACGTGCGCGGGGGAATCTACGCACGGACCGACTCCTTTGAGCTGACGCCGGAAGACAGTGGTGCCAGGGGCTCAGAAATCGTCTACCGAAACTACGGTGATGAAGAGGTCCGTCTTTCTGGCGGAAGAGCGATCGCCGGATTCACCCGTGTAACCGATCCCGCGATTCTGCGCCGTGTCGATACCGGCGCGCACGAATCCCTTCTGCAATCGACTTTGCCCGAGCATGGCGTCACCGACTACGGAAAACTCAAAACCCGTGGGTTTGGAAAACCGATTCTGCCGTCGGAACTGGAGTTCTTCTTCGGCGGTCGGCCGATGACCTTGGCTCGTTGGCCCAACGACGCGATGGTCGAGACGGGCGAGGTGATCGACGATGGCAAGCCTGACGCGGCGGCGGACAAACCCGCGCGTGGCGGACGTTTCGTCTATGAGGGCGACCGGCCCAATCGTTGGGCGCAGGCCGACGATCTCTGGCTGTTCGGCTATTGGTTCTACGACTGGGCCGATCAATACATCCGTATCCAATCCATCGACACCCAAAAGAAAGAGATCGCGCTCGTTCAGCCTCACGGGTACGGAATCGGCAAGGGCAAACCGTACTATGCGCTCAATCTGCTCGAGGAGATCGATTCTCCCGGTGAGTGGTATCTGGATCGGAAAACCGGGATTCTCTATTTCTGGCCACCCAGCCCCGTGGAGGAGAGCGAAGCCTATGTCTCGGTTCTGGAAGAGCCGATGCTGATCCTGCGCGAGGCTTCTCACATTCGCTTCGAGGGCATGACCCTGGAGTTGGCGCGTGGAACCGGTGTGAAGATCCACGGCGGTTCGAACAACGTGGTCGCCGGGTGCACGATCCGCAACCTCGGCGCGAATGCCGGCAACATCGACGGGGGGACACGGAACGGTTTCTTGAGTTGTGATATTGAGCAAATCGGCGAAGGTGGAATCACCATCCGGGCCGGGGATCGAACCAAACTGGTCCCCGCCGAGAACTATGCGGAGAACAATGATATTCGCGACTACAGCCGAACCGCGAAGACATACCGTGGCGCGGTCAACTTATATGGTGTGGGCAATCGCGCTTCGCACAACCGCATCCACGAAGCGCCGCATTCGGCGATGTTCTATCAGGGCAACGACCACATCATCGAGTTCAACGAAGTCGCAAATGTCTGCACCGCAACGGGGGATGGCGGTTCGGTCTATACCGGGCGCGACTGGAACGCACGCGGCACTGTGATTCGCTACAATCTCTTTTACAAGATACGGAGCCATCTCGAACAATGGGAGAACGCGGTCTATCTCGACGATTTGGCCAGTGGAATTACCGTTTTCGGGAACATCTTCTATGACTGTCATTGGGGGATGTTGGTCGGTGGCGGCCGCGATAACACTGTCGAGAACAACTTTTTCATAAACTGCAACTTGGCGATTCACTTCGACGCCCGCGGGCTCGGCTGGTATCAAAAACATCTGGGCGTAAACGACACCATCAGCGTGCGTCTGAGGGAGATGCCCTATAAGCGGAAACCGTGGAGCGAGCGCTATCCGCAGCTTGTGGGCATTTTGGATGACGAGCCCGCCACGCCTAAGGGAAATGTCTTGCGCGACAACGTTGTCTACACTTGCAAGGAATGGCTCGTCTCACCGAAGGAAGCGCGGGCGGCGTCGCTTTTCGAGAACAACCTGATTACCGATGAAAATCCGGGGTTCGTCGATCTAGAAGCGATGGACTTCGGTTTCCGTCCGGGGTCTCCGCTCGACGTAGGCCCGTTCGAGCGGATCCCGTTCGAATCGATTGGCCTCGTGAAGGATCGATACAGACGTACCCTTCCGAAACCCTGATCGGGGTGCGAATCGAGGCGCTCGAAACGCGACTCGCTATTCGCACAACCGGTTGGGCAGACTGCTTCCCGGGTTGCCTTTCCCGCGAACCCCGACGGAAAGAATCTGGCCCGGGCTCATAATCCCGTTACTGCTGTTGTAATCGATCCACGAACCCCCAGCGGGTCCACTCGGCGTAAGCCCAGGTCCCTCGCCAAATACGATATAACCACGCTGGGCGCGATCCCACATCTTGAAAAGCCGGGGATTGGCTCTCATCAGATCGCCCGATTCGCGGATGTGAGTACTGTGGTACATGCCTTGATGCCACCGGAAATACTCCCAATCGGGATGGTTAATTAAGAACGGATCGGTCAGCGGTTGGTTGATATACCCCAGGTTAATATACGGACAGTGCTCCACAGCGCCGTCGTAGTGTCCCGGAACATCATTGTGATCCATCAGATACGTTCGCTGTTCGCTCAGAGAGTGAGAAACCTTGGCCCGGATTTGCGCGTTCAAAAAATTCGGCACCGCGATGGCGGCCAGGATGCCGATGATGGCTACGACGATAAGGAGTTCGATGAGCGTGAAACCACGTACCGGTTTTTCCGTTGAATTCTCTCGATTCGCTCGGAACAACCGAGAATCACTGCAGTAATCGTCTCGCATGGGATCGACCTCATTGGAGCGTCTTTCGGAATCTCTGTCCGTCGAGTTGTGCGAGGTGTACGCGTGGAGTGGCGCACAGCCTTGCCTCAAACGGACATGGTTATCGAGAGATGCTCTAAGTTTTTTGGCTACTCATTAACAGGTGACGAGCCGGACGACTCCAGCCCAAAAGACCTCTTCGTAGCTTGGAGAGATTGTACTCTCTCTCTCATGAGCGAGCAATCCCAGTACTATAGACCCATCCCATCTCCACAGGCTGAGAGGTTTACTGGACAGCGTCTGTCAAGCGGCTTCGTCATCGCCCGTCTGGTAAATGTACAGAGCGGGTAACAGAAACGCTCTCCATGTCAGCGCGCACGTTGTGCCCGCTCCTGGCCCGCCAAACCCGCGTTCCGTATCAGAGAGGTTTTCGCCTCCAGATTCAGACGTCTATAGATCGCTTCCGCGCTCCTGGTTTTTTCCCGCTCCAAGTACCTTTCGGCGATACGCAGCAACGAATCGGCGGCAATCTCTCTTTCCTGTCCTGTCGCGCTACGTTCCCACACCTTCCACAGCCCGCGTAGTGTCCGCGTGTGCGGAAGTTTCCCAGCAGCGGTGATGGCGGCCAGGCGAACCGTCGCATCGGGATCGTCGAACGCTTCTATCACGGCGCTCTTGGCGCGGAGGTCGCCACGCGCACCCAGGGTCTTGAGTAGGTCCGCCTTCCAACTGGCTTCGCGCGTATTCGATAATGCGTCGACAAATGCGCCGGTCGCTTGGCTACCGGGGATTCGTTCCAGTGTGCGCCGGATTCGTTCGCGCATCGTACGTACGCGCATCCAATCGGCCAGCATCGGCACCGACTCTTTGCTTCCGATAAGGGAAAGCAGACGTAGCGCCGCATCTTGTTGGGTGCGGTCCGAATCTCCCTCCAAGAAGCCGAGCAGGATCCGTTCGACTTCGCGGCGATCCTTCTTCTTTCCGAGCGCGGTTGCGTTGTAGACGACCCGATCGGCGGTCCGTCTCGCCCAGACGACCGTCGTCTTATTCTCCGTACGCATACGTTGGAGAGCGGCGTCGAGCACGTTCGGTCCCATCTCGACCAGTGCCGCGTGCGCTTTCTGGCGTGTTTTGGCGTCGGTCGAGGAGAGGTCGTTCAAGAGCGTGTCGGTCTTACTGAGACTCCAACTCGCCGATCCGGCGATGAGCG
>CAYTDF010000511.1:0-4059 GCA_964436365.1 uncultured bacterium
GAGAAGATTCAAATTGCCAAACGGCTCGATCGGTTCGGCATGACCTATATTGAGGGCGGTTGGCCCGGTTCCAATCCCAAAGACATTGGCTTTTTCAAGCGCGTCCTGGATGTCGAATTCAAGAACGCCAAACTCACGGCGTTCGGGAGTACCCGTCATGCACGCTTCGCTCCCGAAGACGATCCGAATCTCAAGGAACTCGTGAACTCCAAAGCTCCGGTGGCCACGATCTTCGGAAAGAGTTGGATTCTCCACGTGACCAACGCCTTGCGGGTCAAGCCCGAGGTCAATCTGGAGATGATCGAGTCTTCGGTCGCTTTCTTGAAATCGCAGGGGATGATGGTGATCTACGATGCCGAGCATTTCTTCGACGGCTACAAGGGCGACGCGGATTACGCCACGCAGACTGTCTTGGCCGCGCAGAAGGGTGGCGCCGAGCGGATCGTGCTGTGCGACACCAACGGTGGATGTATTCCAGATGAGATCGCCAAGATTATCGACGAGATCAAGGGCAAGGTGAATGTTCCTTTAGGTATTCATGCACACAACGACGGGGGGCTGGCCGTGGCCAACACGCTGACCGCTGTCGCTCATGGGGCCACGCACGTCCAGGGAACGATCAACGGCATTGGCGAACGATGTGGAAATGTCGACCTCACCTCGGTTATTCCCAACCTCATGCTGAAGATGGGATGTGACGTCGTCTCCAAAGAACAACTCGCATCTCTCAACGAGTTGGCGGAGTATGTGGCGGGTACGGCCGATTTCGAGCGGCCTCTGAACCAGCCTTTCGTGGGGCGTAGCGCCTTTGCGCACAAGGGTGGAATTCACGTTTCCGCTGTCCAGCGCGACAGCGCCACTTATGAACACATTGTGCCCGAAGTCGTTGGAAACCGGCAGCGCGTTTTGGTTTCCGAACTTTCAGGTAAGAGCAATATTGTTGATTTCCTCGGCACGATGGATCTCAATCTCGATGACAAATCTCCGGTCGGACAGGCTGTGCTGAAGCAGGTCAAGGAGAAGGAGAACCAGGGGTATCTTTATGAATCCGCGGGAGCGAGCCTCGAGATCCTAATCAAGCGCGAGTTGGGATTGCACAAACGCTTTTTCGAAACCGTCGCTTATCGGGTTCTCGTCGATCAGACGCCGGCTGGGCACCTTTGGTCGGAGGCGACGGTTCGTCTCAATGTCGGCGGCACGGAGCATTACGAGGCCGCGGATGGAGACGGTCCCGTCAACGCACTCGACCGGGCCCTGCGCAAAGCGTTGGAGACATACTATCCCGGCATCAGTGAAGTCGAACTGGTCGACTTCAAAGTACGTATTATTGATGTGAAGCACGGCTCTGGGGCCAATACACGCGTACTGTTGACCTCGACGGACGGGGATCACACCTGGGTTACGACGGGTGTCTCCAGCAATATCATCGAGGCCTCCTGGGAGGCTTTGCTCGATTCCGTCGATTACAAACTGCTGATGGAAGAGCATGTACCTGTCCCCGTTCAGGAATAGGCTCACGTATCGGGGCGTTCGGAAACACTCTCAAAACCGTCGCGCGGTCATGAATCGCTAGGATCGGGATTGGTCTGAGGCATCTGTGCGTGGATTTCGCTCCGCCAATTTCGGAGAGCATCGAGAAGTTCTTTTGCCTTTTCGGGGCGCTTCTCCACGAGATTCGTCTTCTCGTCCAAATCCTCTTTTAGGTTAAAGAGCTCCAGCCGCCCACTCTCGAAGTGTTCCAAAAGTTTCCAGTCGCCTTGGCGAATGGCGCCAACCGGTGTCGTTTTTGGGTAGAAATAGTAGTGTGGGTAATGCCAGTACAGCGTATCGCGTTTCAGCGATTCTTCGTTCTTCGTCAAGAGTGGGATGAGGCTGAGCCCGTCCACCTCCCGATTGTGCACGGCCTCGCCCCGCAATCCGGTGGCTTCGAGCAGTGTCGGATAGAAGTCGATCGAGCTGACCGGTTCTTCGCAGACGCTTCCCCGTTCGACAACGCCCGGCCAGCGTACGAGCAGCGGTTCTCGTATCCCGCCCTCATACAACGAGCCTTTACCCGAGCGAAGAGGATCGTTGTCTGTGATTGGGATATTCTGTCTCTTATTGATGTAGCCGCCGTTATCGGAAAAGAGCAGCACGAGGGTTTCGTCCGCGATTCCCAGCTCATCGATCTTCGCGAGGACGCGGCCGACATTCTCGTCGACCGAATGAACCATCGCCGCGTATCCCGGATGTTGATGTTTGTCGTTCGGATTTCTTTTCTTTCGGTATTGCTCGACCAACTCCGGTTTCCCTTCGATGGGCGTATGGACGGAGTGATAGGCGAGATGGAGAAAGAACGGGCCGTCCTTCATTTTCTCCATGGTCTGGAGGGCTTCGGTCGTTAGTCGGTCCGTCAGATACTCGCCTTCTTGGCCGTGTTCCAGACCGGGCACATAGCGGTAGTCGCTGAAGTAGTTCGATCCATGATAGGGGTAGAAGTACGAGTTGGGAGCATCCCAGATCGTCCCGCCGATATTGACATCGAACCCATGCGTTTCCGGATAGTGCGCCGCGCCCCCAAGGTGCCACTTCCCGATGTGAGCTGTCTGGTAGCCTCCCGCGCGGAGGACTTCCGCCACGGTAACGTCCTGATGCGGCAAATCGCTAACGCACTGGGGAGGGATCATTTTGCGGGTTGTGTTCGGCGGATTGAGGGTCTGTTCGCGCCAAACCGTCATATGCAGCCGGGCGGGGTATTTCCCGGTCTGTATCGAAGCCCGTGTCGGTGTACAGACCGGACTGGCGGCGTAGGCGTCTGTGAAACGCATGCTTTGTGCCGCGAAACCGTCGATGTGACGCGTTTTGTGTAGGTCCGCGCCGTAACAACCCAGATCGCTCCAGCCCAAATCGTCGATCAGGATAAAGACGATATTCGGTTTCCGTCCGATGCGGGACTCGGCTCCGAGTGCGGTTCCCAGCACGCTTGTGGCTAGTGAGGCACGTCCCATCGTGCCGAGAAACTCTCTACGGTTCTGGCGGTGTCCGTTCATGGTTCGAGCGACTCCTTGTCTCGCAAGTGTATCGGTTTTCAGGGGCGATGTAGATTGCCATGCAAGACCATTCTCACGCGGGCCGCTCATTGGCGTTCACCCAGCTAGAGCGCGAGCCTATCCCTGTCCCGGAATAGGCTCGCGTGTTGCTGCGTCAAACGTCATCTGTGTGACCGGGGGGTGGCCTTCAGACGTCACTCACACACTTGTCGTAGAATTCCACGTACTTGTCGATCTGGTCGCCGGCACGGGCGGCGATCGCTGTCCGTGGATGTTGGTTCAGTTGTCCGGTGATGATGTACTGCGGCATCGCGCCCCAGTCGAGCGTCTTGCTCAGTTTGGCGAAATACTTCTCGAGTAGATCCCAGACAGGCCGGATGCGAAACTTCGGGTTTCGCAGGAAGCCCATGAGCAGTTCCATGGGGCAGTTCCCAGCGCCACGGCCCATCCCGGCCATGGTCGCATCGATCCGGTTTGCGCCGCAAATGATCGCTTCGATGGTGTTCGCGAATGCCAACTGCTGATTGTTATGCGCGTGGACACCGATCTCTTTTCCCGTTCCCTTCATGGCCGCCTGATACTTCTGCATCAGGGCTCTGACCTGTTCGGAGTAGAGCGACCCGAAACTATCGACGATCACGATCGTCGACGCGGGCGACTGAGCCACCAGATCCAGGGCTTGGTCGATCTCGGCGTCTTGAGCGGCCGAGATGGCCATGATGTTACAGCAGACTTCGTAGCCTTTTTGGTACGAATCGTTGATCATCTCGATGGCTTCCGGCATTTGATGCACGTAGCAAGCCATACGGATAATATCCAACGGGCTCTCTTCTTTCGGGACGATGGCGGTTTTCCAGTCGCTCTTGCCACCGGCGTCGGCCATCACCGAAAGCTTCAGCGGGGTGTCGTTATCACCCACGATACGCCGAACATCTTCTTCATCGCAATGACGCCACGGGCCGTACTTCTCGGTGGGGAAAACGCGTTTCGAGTTCTTATACCCGATTTCCATCGAATCGATTCCCGCTTC
>CAYTDF010000511.1:4114-4333 GCA_964436365.1 uncultured bacterium
AGGGCGCTTGATCGGGCATTGGTACTCTCCTTTTTTTCGAGGGTCGAGGCGATGTGCCACAGGCGTCCGGCATGACTGTGAAGTGAATGCGGACCGGTATAGCACATTTGTCGCGGGCGACACTTCGTTCTTTTATTTCCTAAAAGTCGTTTACGATTGGCGGAACCTGTCGTGTCCCGTCCGTCTGCGACGACCCATCTTATGGAACGCGTAGGATAC
>CAYTDF010000512.1:0-4331 GCA_964436365.1 uncultured bacterium
GGGTCTCCCACGGATTCCTCATACTGGATCGAAGAAGTTGAGCGCCAGATTCAGTGGTTGCACAGCGTTGCAGATTCGGCGCGTAATGGTTCGGGGCCAGCGCACCAAGGCATTCTTGGCACATCCATCGCGGGAACATGGCTGGCGGAAACACTGGGCGAACGAGTCCGATACATTGTGGAGGAAGACCCGGCTCGAATCGGCAAAAGACATCTCCAGCGGCCGATCCTTCCCGTCGAGGATGTACAACCGGGAAACGCGGTCTTCATCGCCCTGCCGCCGAACATCGCCGAACGTGTCAAGGATCGGCTTGAGAGGGAGCGACCCGAAGTCGAGTGGTCTATTCCACCTCCACTCCCTTGGTGCGTTGCACAGCCAAAAGAGTGACATCGTCTTCGAGAGGGTGGTCTCCGACGTGGTCGAGGAGGGTGGTTACGACCGTTTCGAGTGCGGTGTTGGGGTCGGGGTCCTGCAGCCGATCCAGGACATCGAGGATACGATCTTCCGTCAGTTCTCGCTCGTCCTCATCGAGGGCTTCGGTAACACCGTCGGTATAGAGGAACACGAGGTCGCCGGGTTGGAGCTCGGTCGTTCGTTCTTCGAACTGTGCGGTGTTCCACCATCCCAGGGGGGGGCCGTCGGACGTCTCTGCGATCATCTCGGTCTTACCCTTGGCGGCGCGGTACACGAATCCAGGCAGGTGTCCGGCGCTACTCCAAGTGAGTGTCCAGCGGTCGAGGTTGAGCACAGCATAGAACATCGTGATGTGCGCGTTCTCGCCCAGGAGGCGGCAGAGAAGTTTGTTGAGCAAGAACATGCTTTGGCTGGGCGAAGTCTGCCGAGAGAAACTGACGGTATGGAGAACGGAGCGTGCGATTCCCATATTCATGGCTGCCGACGCTCCGTGGCCGGACACGTCGGCGATCACCAGCGCAATATCGGATTCGGTCAGTGGGATCACGTCGTAGTAATCGCCGCCCGATTCTCGCGCGGGCCGATAAAACGCTCCAACGCGCAAATCGGGAAACTCTGGAATCGTCTGTGGCAGGAGTAATTTTTGCATGCGGCCCAGGATTTCCATCTCGTCCTGGATACCTTCGTGTGCCGCCGCGAGTTCGCGCAACCATTTCGCACGCGCAATCGAGACGGAGAGCGCATCGGAGACCACAGAAAGTGAATCGAGTTCCTGTTGCGTGAAAGGATCCGACGTGGAACGTAGAACGCTGAGCACTCCGGTTACGCTATCTCGGTCGAGGAGCGGAACGAAAAGGGCGGAGTGATATTGGCGGGTCTCGTTCGAAGAGTCTGCCCGCTCATCCGCCCAACGGACCACTTCTCTTCTCTCCGTGGCTTGCGCGATGAGAGCCTCAATAGGCTCCAGGCGTATTCCGGCGTCCATCACGGTTGGGCAGACACGCTCGGTCTCTCCGTGTCGCTCCCCGATGGAATCCAGCACGGCCAGATCCGCTCCAACGAGTCGTGCGATCTGGGGCAGAACAGGTGGAATTGCGTCTCGCAAATCGAGACCCGTATTCATCGAGAAGACGATGTGAGTAACGATTGCCGCCCGCTCCCGCGATTCTTGCGCGTGTCTTTGCCAGGCGTGTCCGCCGAGTACCGATCGGACGCGGACAAGGACTTCGTGGGCTTGCACGGGTTTGTGGATAAACTCCTCCGTCCCCGCCAGAAGCGCCTCTTTCAGCCGATCGGTTTCTTCCGCACCGGCCAGGAGAACCAAGGGGACCGCACGGACAGGATCCGCGTAGAGCAAGCGGTCGCAGACAGCCGCCACATCTCCGCTCAGCGCCTCGAGATCGAGCAGCACGAGATGGGCGGGCGCGGCTTGAAGTGTATCGACGGCATCCCGCCAATCGTCGCAACGTTCCAGGTGCAAATCCATCTCCGCGAGAAGAGGGGCCACACCGTCGATCAAGGCCGACGTCTCCCCGACGAGGAGGACCGTTTGCCGTCCCCCGTAGAGATGGGCGTCCAGAGCACTCTGATGTGGCGGCAAAACGGACATGCGTGTAGTATGACGGAAAGGCTTGCCGGGCCTAGTGTGACCGGAAATAGAGAGCAGGAACCGGACAGGCTTCAGTCCTCCTGGCCACCGGGCAAGAAACCTAGTTGTGCCTGAAAGGGAAAGAGAGTAGTCTTACTATGAGCAGCGAGGAATCGAACGCACAGTTCTCTCTGGAGGGGACAACGCTCCGCGTCCTGGTTCTTTCCCAATCCGGATTGCTCGACGTCGGCAGACCGAAGATTCGCGTGGCCATGCTGGAGGGGATCCTCGAGCAGTGCGGGGCCGAAACCAAGACCGTGCTCCTGGACTTGGCCAACATTGAGCGGGTCAATAGCGCGGTCCTGGGTTTGTTCGTACAGCTCAGCAAGGAGATGGACGAACGGCACGTGGGTTTCGGTGTAGCGAATGTCAAGTCGGCGATCGTGAAGGTGATGAAACTCACGCGGCTGACCCATTTCCTGGTCGAGGAAGAGTGATCCGCCGCCACACACGAGACACCGTGCGCAATACAGCAATCTCCACCCCTTCCGAACGGGACGAACGCCCTTCGACACGACTCGGGAGAGTCTTGACGAGGGACAGTCTCTTGTGCTGAGATACACACTCATCCATAATGTCGCCAGACCATCTTTGAACCGACATCAGCGAGGCGCATGCCCAAACTCCCTCTTAACAAAAGTCAGCGGGAAGCCGTAACCACACTCGGCCGTCCCATTCTCGTTCTTGCCGGTGCCGGAAGCGGCAAGACCCGTGTCGTGGCGGGCCGTATCGCGCATCTCATTCTCGACCGGGGCGTCTCTCCCGGTCAGATACTCGGTGTCACCTTCACCAACAAGGCGGCGCGGGAAATGAGTGAACGTGTACGCCAGATCGTCGGCGTCCGTAAAGCGAAGGGCGTGACCCTCTCCACATTTCATGCCTTCGGCTGCAAAATCCTTCGCAATGAGATGCACCATCTCGGCCGTCCGAACAACTTCACAATCTATGCTGGCGGCGAGCAGATATCTCTCATTACCGGCCTGCTGCGCGATCTCTATGGCGAGCGAATGGCGCTGCATCCCGGTTACGTGCTAAACCGAATTTCATGCGCGAAGAACCGCATGCAGACCCCCGACACGTTCACCCCCGAGCACCACGACAAATACGACGAAGTGTTGCCGACGGTCTACGCGCGTTACCAACAATCCTTGCGAGCCTGCAACGCCGTGGATTTCGACGATCTGCTCTTGCTCGTACTGAATCTCTTTCAGGAGGTTCCTAAAGTCGCGAAAAAATACCAGAAGAAGTACAAATACATTATCGTCGACGAGTATCAAGACACGAACAATCTTCAGTTCGAGATTATCGAGAGTCTTGTGGGGAACGGCGACGGGCTCTGTGTGGTCGGTGACGACGATCAGTCGATTTATGCCTGGCGCGGGGCGGATATCCACAACATCCTGAACTTCGAGAAATGTCACCGGAATTGTCTCCGCGTCACGCTCGACATCAACTACCGGAGCACAGAGACGATTCTCTCCGCCGCGAACGCGGTGATTGCGAACAATCCCGGCCGACACGATAAGACGCTTCGTTCGGATATCGGTGGGGGGGTCTGCATCGACGTTCTCCGCTGCAGCCACGAGTCCGATGAGGCCGCTGGCATCGTCGAGCGTTTGCTGCACTTCCGCGAACGCTTCTCGCTCGATTGGCGAGATTTCGCTGTCCTCTATCGAGCGAACGCGCAGTCCAAACCGTTTGAGCGCTTGCTCATCCAGCGGCGTCTGCCCTACCGCGTGATCGGTGGCACTCAGCTCTACGACCGGAAAGAGGTCCGAGATGTCCTCGCCTATCTGCGCGTCATCGTCAATCCCAAGGACAACCTAAATCTCCTTCGGGTCCTGAATTTCCCGCGTCGTGGAATCGGGGAGACGTCCATCGACAAGATCATGGCCTGGTCGGTCGAGCGGCAGTCACCTCTGGAGGATGCGCTCCGGTTCGCGGGGGGGATCCCCGGTCTCACCGGCGAAACGT
This sequence comes from uncultured bacterium, assembly GCA_964436365.1. Taxonomy (GTDB): domain Bacteria; phylum Hinthialibacterota; class Hinthialibacteria; order Hinthialibacterales; genus CAYTDF01. The sequence goes on from CAYTDF010000512.1 coordinate 4,037, forward strand.
TGAAAGGTATCGAGGGGTTCTTGGCCCTGGTCGATGGGTTTCGCGGCGAACTGAAAAAGCCGAGCAACCGGCGGCGTGTCGCCACATTTGTCGAGCGGATCGTCACCGCTACGGGATTGCAGGAAGCACTCCGGTCGGCGCGGGAGCCGCGGGAGCGCGTCGAGGCGCGCATCCGCAACATCGAGAACGTTCTGGACTCAGCCCGGGCTTACGAAGGGGAAGCCGGAACCAAAGCCAATATCCGAGAGTTCGTGGAACAGATGGCGCTCGTCTCGGCAACAGACCGAACCGAGAG
>CAYTDF010000513.1:0-4326 GCA_964436365.1 uncultured bacterium
CCAAGAAGAAGACCGCGACCAAGAAGAAGACCGCGACCAAGAAGAAGACCGCGACCAAGAAGAAGACCGCGACCAAGAAGAAGACCGCGACTAAGAAGAAGACCGCGACTAAGAAGAAGACCGCGACCAAGAAGAAGGCTGCGACCAAGAGGGCGGCAGGCAAGAGCACACGAACAAAGGCCGCGGGGACGAAGTCCAAATCCACGCGCAGTTCCAGTAGCAAGTCCTCTCGCCGCAAGAGGAAGTAGTTCCAGATTTTCTGGATGGTGACCGACAATCGAAGCAGCCGCTACGGGTACTCCTGTCTGTCCCGCCGACTCCCCCCGTCATTCACTCGCCCCCGTGAAATGTGCCAACAGGTCTGCAACTGGCCGCGCGTTCAAGACACTCTTTGTTTCGAGCCATCCACGTTTTGCTGTCGAGATTCCGTATTGCATAAAACCGAGTTGTTCGGTGGTATGTGCGTCGGTGCTAATCGTGATCGACACCCCGTGCGTGGCCGCCTCTCGGACATGCAGATCGCACAGGTCCAATCGATAGGGGTTGGCGTTGATCTCTATGGCGGTCCCCGTTTCGGCGGCGACGCGGAAGATCTCTCGCGTGTCGAGAGGGATGGGCTCGCGACGCCTCAGAATCCGCCCGCTCATATGGCCGATGATATCCACGTGGGGATTCTCGCACGCGGCAAGAATACGTTTTGTTTGTTTCGCGCGATCGTCACCCAGACCGATGTGGATCGACGCCACGACAACATCCAATTCGGCCAGAATTTCATCCGGAAAATCGAGATGTCCGTCCGCTGTGATGTCGACTTCGGTACCTGACAGCAATCGGAAATCTTCGGCGGAGGCGTTGAAATTTCGGATGGCGTCGATCTGTTTTAGGAGCTTCTTCTCGGAAAGCCCGTTTGCGATCAGCAAACTCTGAGAATGGTCGGTGATCGCGAGATACCCATACCCCAGCGCTTTGGCGGCCGAGGCCATGGCCTCGAGTGTGTCTTTTCCATCGCTCCAGTCGGTGTGAGCGTGAAGATCGCCCTGGATGGTCTCCTGCTTCACCAGGGCCGGAAGTTCGGTTTTGGCGGTGAGGTCAAACTCGCCCGCGTCCTCGCGCATCTCAGGCGGTGGAGTTTGCAGACCCAGCGCGGTGTAGATATCCTCTTCTTCCTCCCCACCGACTCGTTCGCCACTCTCATTCTTGAAAATACCGTATTCATTGACCTTGTATTCCTGGCTGGATGCCATCTCGCGTACTCGGACATTGTGCGCCTGACTGCCGGTGAAGTATTGCAGGGCCGCACCGAAACTCTCGATCGGCACCACACGCAGATCCACCTGGATACCGTCGTGCCAATAGACGCTTGTTTTTGTCGTGCCGCTGACGATGACCTCTTGCAGGCCGGGCAGTGACCGGAACCATTCCATGACATCTTCCGGTTCGGTGGAGGCGACCAGCACGTCGATATCGCCGACGGTCTCTTTGCCGCGTCGTGTGCTCCCGGCGTAGGCTGCCCGCTCGACCTCGTCCAACGCTTCCAACTCCTCGACGAGCCACTCGGCCCAAGGCCGTGCTTGTCCCAGCAGGTAGATCGTCTGGGCTCGTTCGAGCGAGTCGATCGCTTTGAGTATCTTGGCTTCGCTTTTCGCGCCCATCTTGGGGAGTGCGCGGACCCTCTCCTCTTTGCAGGCGGCAGCGAGTTCGGCCGGGCGTGTGACCCCCAACGCTTCCCAGAGCTGTTTGACCTTCTTGGGGCCGAGACCGGGCACCTGCAGAAGATCCAGCAGTCCTGCCGGGAGTTCCGCTCTCACATCGTCGAGGATCGACAACTCACCCGTGTCGAGCAATTCGAAAACCTTTTCCGCGATACCTTTCCCGATACCGGCGATCTCTTCCAGGCGGCCATCGGATGCGACCTCATCCAGAGGTTCCGGGTAGCGGTTGATGGTCTGTGCCGCCCGGCGGTACGAGCGGACCCTAAACGGATTCTCGCCTTTGATTTCCAGCAAATCGGCCAATGTCTCGAAGGTTTTGGACAGTTCGCGATTGTCCATGTTCGTTCTCCTCGCGCACGCGCCATCTGGAGCGTCTCTTGAAGGTCCTGTCCGCCGGAAGAGACTTTGGTGCGCACAAACGAAGTGTCGCTTGCGACAGAGTGCCTGTGGGGGCCGACTGTCCAGCGTCGTTCAATCGGGCAACTCTTCGACGATACATGAAATTACTCTAGGCCGTCGAGCGGTGGATGGCAGGGGTAGCCCTTGCGGGCCCGGGGTGCTGGAGGAAGGCTATACGGCGTTAGGCGGTAAAGCGCCACGTGAGAAATCATGACCGCGACACCACGCTTTGCATTCATCAATCCACCGTTCCGGGACGGGACGATCTTCATGAAAGAGATCGGCCGTTGCGGTCGGCGAAGTATTGGGGGAGAACTCTGGCCGCAGACCGGCCTCGGATACCTGGCCGCCGTGGCGCGCCAAGCGGGTGCGGATGTGCGGTTATTCGACGCGATGGCTCTGGGGTGGGATTTCGAGGAGACGCTCGCGCATCTCGGTGAATTCGATCCCGAACTGCTCGTTCTTCTCTCCACGACGCCGACGTTCAACAACGACCGGCGGTTCATGGCGATTGTACGCGAGCGTTTCGACACGGTATCCATTCTGGCGGTCGGCACGCATGTGACCGCTCTCCCCCAGGAGACACTCGAGGTGTCGGCCGCGGACGCGGTCTTGTTGGGCGAGGGCGAGCGGTTCATCGAACGCATCGCACGCGATTGGCCGGGGCGGCTCGAACCCAGCGCCGGGTTGGCCATCAAATGGAACGGCTCGATCGATATCCGGCCCGAGCGGGAAACCGTCGACGATCTCGACACCCTCCCCACCCCCGCGCGCGATCTCTTGCCAACCCGCCGGTACACGATGCCTTTCACCGAGGGTCGCGCGTTTGCGACGGTTGTTCCCAATCGCGGCTGCCCGTATCCGTGCACATTCTGTCGAGCGGGCGACGTCTGGGGGAAGAAGGTCCGCACCCGGAGTCCCGAGCGAATTGTGGAGGAGCTGATTGAACTCCGCGACGTCTGGGGGATTCGCGATATCACCTTTATGACCGACACCCTTCTGACTCGTAACGCGTGGGCCGAGTCTCTTTTCGATGCCATGAACGACGCCGACTTGGACTTGCGGTGGATCGGTAACGCACGTGTCGATGAGGTTCGGCCCGGCACGCTCGAGAAGATGAAGCAGAGCGGCTGTCAGCTGCTGTCGTTCGGCATCGAATCCGGCAATCAGTCGATTCTCGACGGCACGCGGAAAGGGATCACATTGCAGCAGAGTCTCGACGGCATCCACATGGTCCGGGCGGCTGGCATCACCGCCTTCGCGTATTTCATTCTGGGGTTACCCGGCGAGACCCGCGAGACCATCGAGGAGACAATCGCGTTTGCCAAGGAGCTGGAAGCCGATTACGTGAACTTCCACATCGCCACGCCCTTTCCCGGTACCGAGTTTTACGATCGGGCGGTGGCCAACGGTTGGCTGATCTCCGCCGACTGGGAGGACTTTGAGGAGGAAGGATCGGCGGTGATTTCCTATCCCCATCTCAGCGCTGAAGAACTCGTCGAGGCTCAGAAACGGGCCATGTGGTCTCTTTATACCGCGCCCTCCCGCCTCCTCCGCGAACTCCGGAGGATACGAGGGCCGCGCGACTTCCTCGCCAAGGCCAAGGCCGGTGCGCGCGTTCTGCTGCGTTCGCGGTCTTAGAGTTTCTTCCAACCGGAGACAAATGCTGACATACGCTGCGGCTGACAGGTACGTCCGTTTCGTTTATCCTTCACGAACGAGCTAGAGCGTTTCTCGAAAGTTGTTTTCGCAAGCCTTCACGGAGTCACCGTTGGGGCGGGAATTCACGAGAGATTCCTGCGGAGACGATTTCTGAGAAATACTCTAAGCCGACCCAAATCAATCTACGGAGGAGCGGAATCGACCATGGGGAAAATCAGTATTGGTGTCAATATGGAGTTCGTGCGGAGTCACGACAAGTCCTTCGCCGACGGTGTCAAGATAGCCGCCGAGTTGGGGTATGAATACATCGAACCGATGGTGCATCTCGGCCGGGAACTGCTGAGTGAAGCCGGATACTTTCACTCGTTCAGCATGTATGACGACCCCCTGCAGATGAAGGAAATCTGCGACGAGAACGGCGTAAAACTCTCCGGTCTATCCGCGCACTGCCCGCTGATGCGTCCCGAAATCAGTGTGGATTACCTCTGCATGGCTATCCGTTGCGCGGCCGATGCCGGCGCGCCCATCGTCAACACAGACGAAGGCGTGAAAC
>CAYTDF010000514.1:0-4324 GCA_964436365.1 uncultured bacterium
TCGGCGGAGGTGGCGCTATCCAGAAGCTGAATCACATGCGCCACACCGTTTGGCGGGTTGATGGAATCGATCGCCGCCTGGACGCTCGTGAAGCTCGCACCGCCGGATTGGCTGACGGTGACCGTTTGCGCCATCACTGTGGTCCCAAGAGCCATCAGTGCAGCGACGCTGAACACAATAAATACTTTCTTGCCCATCTGTAAAATCCTCCACTCTATGTATTTTTGACGAGTGCGGACCGAAGATGCTTCTACAAGATGTTTTCCGCGACTCGGCTATGTGACGTAAGCATTATAGTATAAGAGCCATGCCGTGGATACAATGGCTAGCCTGACTATTCTGATACAGATTCTCTTATTCCTGCATGCGATGATTTACATGTATGTGTGGGGTGGCCGTGGCGCCGTAGGGAGCGAATGAATGAGAAGTCTGCTCTTCTATGCCTACACGTGTAAGGATTAGGGCCGAATTTCGAGGCGGCTCGGCACCGAGGGGCTACGAATAACCTAGGCTGCGCAGGGCTTCCTCCAATGCGGGATCGACGACGGCGGGGGTCACCGGTGGTGGCGGCGGCTGTTCGAGCCACCGGTCGATCAGCGCACCCATCTCTTTGGCGTGATCCGGAATCGCGTCCTTCTTCTGCTCGGCCAGCAGGTTCTCTTTCTCTGTAGGATGTTCCGGGGTTGTGTAGTGGTACAATTCCGACCCTTTCCAGATGTTTTCCTCTTTGACCGGGAACTGGGCTACGACCCGCAACGCCGATCCGCCATTGAGACCCTTACCCCGTTCCACGCGGCTGCCCGCCGCATGTTTCGTACCCACGCCGGAGTCTTGGTACGGTACGGCCCGCGCCGTCTCGAAATCATCCAGGACGACGGTTTTCGCACCAACCAAGGCCACGTCGTCCACATACGCATCGACCTTCCACTGCCCCGGGACGCCACCCACATCGACAGCGATGCTCTCGATCTCGATATGTTGCAGGGGCCAACCCTGGGCGCGGCCATACGAGACCGCCCGTTCGTACAGGTCGGTCGTGGCGATGGCCGTCCAGCCTTCGGGTAGCTGGGGAATGTCGTACTGAGTGTGGATGGCCTCGATGCCGAATCGGCTGCTTTGCACCATGATCGTGGGTTGGTTGCCGAGCACTGCCGGATCGGTGCTTTTCGCGGTGGCGGCGGTGTGATAGCGGATATGCGCGGCGATGGCCACGGTTTCGTCGCCCTGCACTGCGGCGCGCAGGTAACACGGCTCTCTTAACGGGGCTCGGAGCGCCCGGCCCACAAAGATCGGCTCGCGCCGGTGCTTGCGCCGGTCAATCAGTTTCCACCGTTGGGTGCTGACTCCCAAATCCTTGTCCGCGTCACCTCGGTATCGGTGTTCCGTTTCGAGCAGGCCGACCCGCTCTTCCGGCGCATCCTTCTTGGATGATGACAGGTACGCTCTCAGGTCCATGCCGTCGACATTTTCGGGAAAGGGAAGAGCGCAGGCTGAGGCGATGGTGGGCATGACATCCATCCCCATGACCAGATCGCCGACGTTGGTACCTGCATGAGCGCCGCCAGGCCAACGGACGAGTAGAGGGACACGCATGCACGTCTCAAAAAGATCCGCGCCGTGGAAGTAGCGGCCGCCCTCGCCCAAGTTCTCCCCGTGATCGCCCACCGCAACCACCATGCTCGCCTGTTTCGAGTTCAGGTTGGCTTTGTCGAAGGCGGTCAGCAGCCGACCGACCTCACCATCGACCATGGCGACTTCTCCCAGATACAGCGCGCGAAGCCGTTCGAGGTCACGCGCGTTGACCTCCGCGCCTTTCGAGGCCACGAACCGTGTAACCTGATCGGCGCTTCCCGTGATGGGGCCGTCGTAGCCTTCTGGGCCATAGACGTCGTACTCCGCGTCCGGCTTGTAGGGCGAGTGTGCGTCGTAGTAATGGACCCAGAGCAAGAACGGCTCGTCGGGCTCGCGCTCCCGCAACCACGCCAAGGCCGAATCGGTTATCAGATTCCCCGGCCGGTCAGCGTCTTCAATGAGCCCCCCGCTCCCGACATCCTCATACAGGTCGAATCCCTGATCGAGTCCGAACGGTTGATTGAGCACCGACGCGCTTATGAAGGCTGCGGTCGTGAATCCGGAATCTTTGCAGACTTCCGCCAACGTGACCACGTCGTCGGGGACGCGATCCGCCGCGAACCGGACTCCGGTGGATCGTGGAAGGCGACCGGAAAGAATGGCTGTATGCGATGTGAGCGTGGCGGGGATTTGGCAGGTCGTGCGTTGAAACAGTGTCCCCTGTGCGGCCAGCGCGTCCAGATGGGGGGTATCGGCCGACTTCAGCGGCGAACCGTAGCAGGCGAGCGCGTCGGCGCGCACCGTGTCGAGCGTGATCAACAGCACGCGTCGCGCGGGTCCTTTGTCGCCCCCGCAGCCCTGCAAAAACAGGCCGAAGAGCACCAACGAGCCGAGAAGACGGAGATGGGGACGGTGCATCGCCATGGCGGAGCTCACCATCCGTACCGTTCCGGCCCCCAAGAGCGCTTGATCAACTCCTGCTTCAGATGAATCAGCGAGCCGTTGGCGGCGTCCTCGTTCAGGATCACCCCTGCGCCGATGACGCTGCACGAGCCAACTTTCACACCGGGCATGAGGATGGTGTTGACTCCCGTGCGAACGTAGTCACCCAGGTAACTCGCGTTCGCGCCGTACTGTGGGGTCTCCCGGCGGCCCCGGATACGATGGGCCGTCTCCTGATCGTCGAAGCGTAGAGTCCCACACACTGTTGCCGCGCCGAGATCCGCGTGCCGTCCCAAAACTCCCCAATACTCCCCGTAGTGATAGGAGTATGCGCCTTCCATCAGCAGACCCGCGAATTCCGCGCAATGGCCGACGACACAGTTCTTACCGATGGATGTTCCGGAGCCGACCTGGCAATACTGATGGACTTTCGCGCCCGCGCCGATGGAGGCCACTCCGCACAGAATCGCGCCGTCGGTCACCTGCGCGCCCGCGCCGATCCATACCGTACCCTTCAACTTCACGTCCGAGCCCACAACGGCGTTCTCATTGGCAACGATATACCCCTCGCGTTCGAGCCCTTTGGGGACGGTTGCAGTGGAATGGATTGAGTCCTTGGTGAGGCGGCGCGCCTGGTCGTGCAGCCAGAGGTCGTTCGCTTCCAGAAGTTGCCAGGGCTTGTCTAGGTCGAAGCAGAGCCCTTCGGCGATGACCGCGTTCGTTGTTCCACCTTCGCGCGCCTGGATGTTGATCGCTTCCAGAACTTCCCGCTCGGCGATGGGCATAACGCCCACCTCCAACGCGGACATATGTTCTGGGACTCGTGCAACCGTGTTGCCGAACGAGCGTGGCGTCGCCAAGAGTCCGGCGTGCCGGTATTCCCCTTCACGCGGGTGACCGAACACGGCTGTCACCGTACCGTCTTCGATCTTTGGGCAGAGCCAATCTTGCGGGCTTGTGGCCCCCACAGGAGCCGCGAGCAGCGCGGGGTGTGCCGGGTCGGCGGCAAAGCGATTCAGAAGCGCGCCGAGATCCTCCGGTGTCCAGAGCGTGTCGCCCCAGACCACCAGGACGTTCTCCGCGTCCGTCGCGGCCAGACCGCGCAGGCAGGCATCTGCCGTTCCCGTCGGTTTCCCCTGGTCCACGAAGGTCACATCTCCGCCTCCCCCCACAGCGGCGCGAATCTCGCCGCCCAGGTGTCCTGTCACGACGATGAACGACTCGATGCCCGCTTCGGAGAGAAACTGGAGTTGCCAGTCGATCACGCTTCGATTGGCAACAGGCAGCGCCGCTTTGGGTTGTGTGTCGCCGTACGGCCAGATCTTCTTTCCACATCCGGCTGCCAGGAGAATCGCTGTCGTAATCGGTCTTTTCTTTGTTTTCTTCGCTGCCATGATTGCCTTCCCGTTATCGTTCTTTCGACATTACTCTTTCACCGCGCCCGCCGTCAGGCCCGCCGATATCTGGCGGGAGAATAGCAAATAAAGCCCCATCATGGGCAGGACGATGATGGTTAACGCTGCGATCAGCAGATGGTAATCCGTGTTCCGCTCCCCGAAGAAACTCTGGAGCCCTAAGGTCATGGGATGGATGGAGGGGTCGCGGATGAAGAGCACCGCCACCAGGAATTCATTCCAGGCCGCGAGCGCTGTCAGGATGCCGATGGTGGCCAACGCCGGTCGGCTCAACGGCAAGACGATCCAGAGAAAGACTCCCCAGGGGCCGCAACCGTCGATTGTGGCGCTCTCGTCCAGACTGCTCGGCAGCCCCGCCATGAAGGCTCGGAAAACGTAGATGGCCAGGGGCGTGC
>CAYTDF010000515.1:0-3098 GCA_964436365.1 uncultured bacterium
CCAGGGCCATCCATCTCGGGTCCGACCAAGGGTTTGACCATCGTGCCGCCCTGAGACGCTCCGCCCCCACGGAAGCGGTAGGCTGGGGCCGTGCTGACGTCGATCGTTCCAAAGCGGACGGCCAAAGGCATGGGGTCCATCTGCCGTAGAATCTCGCCAACGGCGAAGAGGACGCCTCGTGCGTCGGCACCGACGGCCAGAATGGCGGGGCTGTTTTCGATATCGACCGACTTGACGGCATACCCCTCGGGGGCAGGCTCCCGAACCCCTGGAAGTTCCAGGTCGTATGCGTCGCAAAGGTCATCCAAACGCTCGCTCTGTCCCACCTGCCCAAGGTAGATTTGCAGATCGGTCTCCGTGCTTGGCTCTCGGCCGACCGTCACTTCCAGTCGACTGTAGAACTGGAGCCTACTCTGGAGCAGCTCCGCCGCCGCGATCTCCGCCGTTCCGGCATTCGATTCAAGAACGATAGCTACATTCGTAGCGGTTACACATTCGCTTTCGACTCCGGCGGAGGCCGACAATGCTCCGACCGAGAGGACGGCAGTCAAGACAGCCAAAACGAAATGTGATTGGACTCTGTATCTTTTGGACACAGAAAACTCGATTCTCATATTCGTACCCTTCTTTCGTTGTGTCTAGCCGACCGCATTCCGTTCGGCGTTGGCGTTACGATGCTCAGCTATTCCTCAACGATAAAACCGTGATAGACGCCCATGTAATAAGGAAGCAAATACGTAGTGCCATCCAGCAGACCTCTTCCGTTTCCAGTGGTATCGAGCCGCCACGGGTCGTGGTTCCAGTATCTCACATTCCGTTCGTCGATGGGGAGGACTTTTCCGTTGACACGATGGCCTTTGCCTCGGCCTCCCCGAGACCCCGGCAAAGGAACGATGTCGAGCCGATGGCTGTTCTTGAGCGACCACTGGAACCGGTCGAGCGGATACCGCTTGAGCGAGTCCAACGCCTCTTCGAGGCAGGAGGCCCGAGCGGTAAGTCGTTGCTCCCCGAAGGAGTCTTCGAAAACCTCACCGTCGCAAACTGCCGCGTAGATGTAGTTGAAGAGCGGGCACAGCTCACGCGCTTCGAGCACCCAGTAGTTTCGCAAGGACAAGGCGTATTTCTGCCGGAGGTAGGGATCCTTCTCGTACTTGATCAGGTTGTAGTAGCCCATGAACGCCATCTCGTCATCGGACTGATTCCCAGTCCCCGGGCCCAAATGGGCCTTTGGCGCTAGCACGTTCTGCTCGTACCCATGATCTTCGACGAGCGTGGTGTAGGCCGCGTCGTACTTGGAATCGCCTGTGATGTGACTCGCCGTCTTGAGGTAGGACAAGGCGCTCAGCGAGTTGAGTCCGCGCTCCTCCCACCAGTCCGAGTCGTGGTTCATCTCCTTGGGGCTAAACCGTGCCCAGCGGGTAGGCTCTCCGTCGTGATCCACGAGTTGGAAATCATGGGCGATGATATGGTCAGTGATGCGGCGAACCACTTCTTGGACACGAGCCTTTTCTGCATCGGTCTTGGCGACCAGATCGTAGTAGAGGGCATACAGAAAATAATGTCCATCAAGTTCATCCGAACTCGTATCGGTCTTCCAATACCATTTCCCGTCTTCACTGATCGGCCAACGTGGGTCGATGATCTTCCACAACGAATCACGCTCCTCCTTGGTTCGGATATCGTTTGCGATTCGGCCATCGTTGGGGTTGTGCCCGCTCGTCGGCAGGATGCTGCGTGCGGGGAAGCCGTGTGGAGCGGGGTGGGAGCCTCCCTGCGTCACTTCGCTTAGAAACGCTATCGCCTCAAAGGCGTCCGTGGCACGTTTCTTGGCGGAGGGATCGCCCGTGATGGCGTAGTTATAACACTCCGATGCCCCGTACATACTTGTCCAGAGACCGTCGTTGTCGCTGTCGTGCTTTGTGATCGTACTGTTCTTGTTGCCCGCCTCGGAAACGGAGACATGCAACACGTAGCCAAAGGGCGTGCGGCGGTGGTACTTGTCAATCTCCTCGATGAGGTGCTTCGCTTTCTTGCGAAGCGTCATCGGCTTGCGCTCGATGACACCCACTCCTTTGGCGGTCGCGAACCAGGCATGCCCCTCGGACGTTACCGCGATCTCCCGGACGTCGTCGTCGGGTAACCAGCGTCGTCCCTGGCGGTATTCCCACACCTGCCCATCGTACCGGATCGCGCCGATCGTGGTGCCGAACCATACGACACCGCTTTCACCTTGGGCTACGGTCGTAAAATCGTTGTAAGGCAAGCCCTCGCGTCCGGTGTAGAGTTGCCACGTGTCATCCAGAACGCCAACGCCTTGTGGACTGGCAAACCAGAGCCGTCCCTCTCTGTCGTATGCGACACCGCGCACATCCCGAGGTGCCCAGCTTCGCTGGTCGTGGTGAGGATAGAGCGCCTTCCAGCCGGTCGCCGACTCGGAGGTGAACAGCCCGGAGTCCGCTGCGATCGCAGACCGTCCATCCTGGGCAACCGCGACCTGGCGCATGGATCGGTTGGAACCCATCCGCTCGTGTAATTTGTCCGCAGGCGCGAACCGATACGCTCCAGCCTTGTGGAGAAGGACATAGAGCCCCTCGGTTGTACCCAGGAGAGCCTCTTGTGTATGGGACTCTCGAGCACGGGCCGGGATCGGTTCGAACGATGTGAACTCGGCCGGTAGAGAAATCACCTGCTTGAGGTTTCCTTCGCCTAGGGTATAGAGTGTGTTGTCGGCAACCACGCACAGGCCTTGGAGGGTGTTCCGCGACCATGCCGAAGGTACCTCAGCCAGTGCTTGTATCCGTTTCCCTTCTGTGCCCGGTAGAATCTTCCAGCCCGCTCCATCGAATCTTGCGAGTCCAGTGGCGGTTCCCACATAGATTGCGTCCAATTGTGTCGCGAGCACACAGTGGGCTTCATCGGAAGGTAAGCCGTTTTCGGTCGTGTATACGGTCAGGTATTCTTGGCCATATTCGCCCACGGGGATTCCTTTTTCGCTGCCATCCGTTTGTGACCAGGCTAACGTCCCCAGTGTGCATAAATAGAGAAGTAATAACATACGTCCTGGGTTTTTCATGTTTCCCCGTCCGTTGCGTTGCCGG
>CAYTDF010000515.1:3108-4322 GCA_964436365.1 uncultured bacterium
AAACCATCCGACGCGTTCCGGAGATCATACCACAGGAGTGAATTGCGTTCCTAGGCCCAAACTGCCGTTTGTCCTATACCATCTGTGTCCTGCAACCTACGATGCCTGCCGATTGGGGTGTGGCTAATGCTCCCGTTTCTACCGGGCCCCGGGTTGGTTGATCCGAACCGGTCCGCCACCCGACCGCATCATGATGTCGCCAAAACTGCTGAGCCCGTTGGAACTATCGTAAGGAACTCCCTTGCGGACCCCATTGTTCGAGTACATCTTGTTGGCGGCCGGACCAAAGGCGAATATAACGTAATCCCCTGGCTTCAGCGCCGGGTAAAAGGCGGTGCCACCGTGATCGGCGCCTGAAATCTCAGGGTCCTCGTCGATATACAGATAGACATCGTTACCAACGAGACCAAACCGCTCCGAATGCCCACCCACAATGTTCATGAGAAGCGAACCCGCGAATGGATCTATGGGCACCGAACCCAAATACGCGACGGGACTGGTCAGCGGCGCCAGCACGTGCATCTGCCGACGTGCGCCTTCAGAAAGAAAACCGACGCCGGCAAATGTCTTCTTCATCCGCTCGCTGCCAATGTCGGTGTCGTCATCCCAGAAATCGACGAGGAGAACATTGCGGTCCATTCGAAACGAATCCACAGCGGTGCATGTTGTTTTCATGTCTGCGTACGAGCGGGATACCTTTGCACGGATCTGGGCGTTGAGAAAATTCGGGACAGCGATCGCTGCCAAAATCCCGATTATGGCCACGACGATGAGGAGTTCGATTAGGGTGAATGCGAAACGGAAAGCTCTTGTGTACATGCTATCTCCATCATTGGCCGTCAGCCAGAATCTTCTCGGCTTGAGAGTAGTTTAGCAGAGTTAATGTTCCTTGTCAGCACCCAATTTCTGGCTGCGTGGCTTCATGATCGAGGTCATGAACCGCCTCGCACCACAGAGCAGAGCCTCCCCCGTGTGCGCTACGCCACGCTCGCAACTCGGCTCTGCGCCCAAGAAGGTGATTGACCAGCCTCTTCTGCCGCGGATCGAACGATGAGAGAATCGAAGCGCACCCGTTCAATGAACCTGAATGCAAGAGGAGCGAGACTTGGAAACGATAAGGCGGCGGTGTCGAGGCGTCGTTCCTGAACTTGCGTTCTCCTTGCCCGAGTGAACGGCCTGACGATCGAGAGGTACTTCATGTCCGCATTTCTTGG
>CAYTDF010000516.1:0-4321 GCA_964436365.1 uncultured bacterium
CACCACACTCTGCCGCGCAGGCTCACGGAGAGGTCGTCGCTAGGCTGTCACAAGGTCATGGTAACGGTGAGAGCGACGTGGCGACAAGTGGCGCGGGACAGATAAGATGGGGTTGGACGATTGACAGTGATGGGTGAGTCGATATAATTGGCATGGATTTCGCTTTGCGCTGCGATTCGTCCTTGTTCGGCAACCACCGACACCTCTTCCGCCGACATTCGCCGGACACCGAAGACACAGCCGAGCGGAAACATCTCTTGGACCGATCGAGGAAAGATTTCACGGTATGGATCAGCGTCTCTCACTCCGCATGAATATGAGCCAAAAGCTCATCATGACACCTCAGATGCAACAGTCGATTCAGCTGTTGCAGATGAACTCGTTGGAGTTGGCGGAGATGATCGACCAGGAGATGGTCGAGAACCCGTTGCTTGAGACAATCGACTCAGAGGAAGATGCCGATTCGTCGCTTGACGATCCAAATGAAAAAAGCGAAAAGGACGAGTTCGGGCCCTCTGAGGATGAGTTGTCCGAGCTCCCTCAGGAGGGAGCCGAGGGCGATGAGATCCGGAGCCCCGAAATCTCCAGTGGCGAAGAGGATGTCTCTCCCGTCCAAGAGACCATCGCCGATGCCTCCGAAGACCTCGGCGGAAACGAGACCATCGCCGACGAGCTGTTCGAGGGAACTGTCCAGCTCGATCAGAACTGGGAAGAGTATTTCGGTGACGCCAGTGATCTGGGCGACAACCTCCCCATGAGCTATACAAGTGTCTCGGAATCGTCAGAAGACGACATGCGGCCGCAGATGGCCGCGACGGAAGACCTTAGCGAACACGTGCGCCGCCAACTCGCGGTCGCCGCGCCCGATCCCGAGATCGCCAGGGTCGTCGAGTATCTGATCGACAATCTCGACGATGACGGCTATCTGAGAGTGTCGGTCGAAGAGGCCGCCGAGTATTTTGACGACTACGTCGAGTTCATCGAGGAGGCGATCAAACTCCTCCAGGGATTCGACCCACCGGGTATCGGCGCGCGCAACCTCGAGGAATGCCTCGAGATTCAGTGCCGTAACTTCGGATTCAAAGACCCCAACATCTACGAAATCCTCCGGCTCTACATGGACGACCTCGAGCGGAGACGCTTTCGCGACCTAGCTCGGAAACTCGGTACGACTGAAAAGCATGTTCAGGAGCTGGTCGACACGATCACGCAGTTGGACCCCCGCCCTGGGAGACAGTTTCTCCCCAGCAACAACGAGTACATCTCCCCCGACGTCTACATCGAATACGAAGATAGGGCCTATCAGGTCCGTTTAGCCGACGACAGTACACCGCCGTTACGCATCAGCCGTCGCTACAAGGAGATGCTGTATAACCGCGACGGGCTGACCAACGAGGAACTCGACTTCGTGAAGAAGAAATTCCAGTCGGCGGTCTGGTTGATTCGGAATGTCGAGCAACGTAAGCGGACCCTGTATCGCGTCACCAAAGCCATTCTCGACGCGCAGAAGAACTTCTTCGAAGAAGGCATCACGGCGCTCAAGCCGATGAAACTACGTGACATCGCCGACGAACTGGGCATGCACGAGGCCACCGTCTGCCGTGTGGTCAATGGCAAGTACGTCCAGACACCGCGCGGGTTATTCGAACTGAAGTACTTCTTCAGCACGGGGTTGGACGGTGCGGGCGGGGACGCTTCGAACAAGAGCGTGATGGAACACATCCGCAACCTGATCGAGGTCGAGAATCCGCAGAAACCGCTCTCCGATCAGAAACTGACTGACATGCTGATGAAGAAGCACGGCATCAAGGTCGCCCGCCGCACCGTGGCCAAGTACCGCGAGAAGATGGGCATCCTCCCCACCAGCAAACGCAAACGCGTGGGGTAGAGTTCCCCCGCCAGATGCGCGGAACATGCCAGCGCCTCACACCCACTCCAATACAAACGCGTCGAAGGGCTGGAGCGTCAGCTTTCCAGCCGGGAACTCCTGCCCCGTGAGGTGGTCGCGAGCGGCCTTGGGCAGCGTGACCGAACCGCCCACACCGTCCCAGTTGGTCACCACCCAGCCGCCGCCACTCTCACTTTCGCGCGGCGCGACGGCACTTCCCCAAGTCACATCGCTGCTGTGCGCAAACGGTTTTCCGTCCGCGGCGCGCTCGATGATTCGCGTATAGACCGTATGGCTGGGCGCCGCACCGAGAAGAATGATACGGCCCGCACCCAACCTGCGTTCGGTAATCCATGAAAGCCCGAGGCCGGGACCGTTCTTAAACGCACCCAGCGAACGCGCCTCCTTCAGCTCGAATGCGAACCCGTGGCCGCCGAGCTCGGTCCGGCCGTCCCCGAAACTCCCCACCGTTCCTTGCGCCTCAAGCGGTATTTCGAAAGCGGTCTCGACCCCGGCCAGCGCTTCCAAACCTCCGATAATAACGTCGGTATGCACGGTGTGATGTTCTGTTCGGTACCCCGACATGGGGCCCACGATCCACACGCCGCCCGCGCGCACGAACGTCTCCATTTTGCCGAGCATCGCCGCGTCCAAGACCGGCATGTACGGCGAGAAGACCGCTCGGTAGCGTGACAGATCGGCGCGTTCGAAAATCACGTCGCGGTAGATCCCGGCCCGAAGCACCGGCTGGTAGGCCCGCTCGAAGTGGAGCTCCAGCTCGTCGGTCCGATCGATCATCGGTTCGGTCCCGAGAACGAACTTACTTCGCGCCGAATAGTGCAAAGCGAATTCGGCCCGCGCGGGCGGTGTCTTCATGAGGAACGGTTCGGCTTTGCCGATCGCCTTTGAGAGGCTCTTCACGTTACGCCAGCCTGTGGTCGGTTTTCCACAGGCGGAGATCACAGAACCGTGGACCATCTCCACCCCGCCCCGCTGTTGCCGCCATAACCAGTATTCGAAGTTCGTTGCGCCGAGTCCGAACGCGGTGAGCCCCTCCGCGCGCAGGAAACCGTCCGGGTGCGGACGGTGCCCGAGTTGCACGGAGCCGTTGTAGCAGGGCGATGTCTCCAAGACGGCGAACGGTTTCCCGGGTTTTCGGGCGCGCATCCAATCGAACTCTCGCATAAAGCGCCACATCTCGTCGTTCGGGTAGTAGGCGTTGCCCGCGCAAAAATCGAGGTCCTCGAAAAGATCGTCGTTATCCAAGGGATGCCACGGCGGCATGGTGTCGTGCGTCACCGGCGCATCGGAGAGCTCGTGAATGATATCAACCTGCTCCCTCTGAAACTCGACGATGCTGTCGGAGCCAAACCGTTTGTACGCGG
Source organism: uncultured bacterium (assembly GCA_964436365.1). Lineage (GTDB taxonomy): Bacteria > Hinthialibacterota > Hinthialibacteria > Hinthialibacterales > CAYTDF01. The sequence goes on from CAYTDF010000516.1 coordinate 3,274, forward strand.
AGACGAGCGAGCAGTTGTGGATGAAGGGCGTGGCGAAGGGTTGGGGAATCTGCTCGAACCGCTGATAGGTCTCACTCCAGATGTCGGCGTTCCAGGCTTGGTTGAGATTCTCGATTGTGCCGTATTGTTTGCGGAGCCAATCGTGCCAGGCGTGACGAGCGGCCTCGCTATAGGAGTTGGGATTGTGGCAAAGGAATTCGTTGTCGGTCTGCCAAGCGATGACGCCGGGGTGCCGTCCAAAGCGCCGAGCCAGTTCGCGCGTAATACGCCGCGAGTACATGCGGTAGACCGGCGAACTGGGACAGATATGTTGCCGAGCGCCGTGCACGTGCCGCTGTCCTTCACGGTCGACATACAGCACTTCGGGGTGCTTTTCCGTAAGCCAGATCGGAGGTGTGGGCGTGGGCGTGCAGAGAATGGTCTGTATCCCCGCCGCGTGGGTCTTGTCGAGCGCTTCTTGCAACCAATCGAAGCTGTAGAGACCGTCTTCCGGCTCCATCTTGGACCAAGCGAACTCACCGACCCGTACCAGATCGATGCCCACCTCTGTCATGAGCCGGATATCTTCGTCGATCCTGTCGAGCCAGAGTTCGGGGTAATAGGCGGCTCCGTGGTGGAGTTTTTCAAAGAGTGCGGTTTTCATGACGGGCGGTCTCCTCGGATAGAACATTCAGTCCGCAGAGAGTACTCCAACCTGCGTCTCAAGACACGCCATGGGTATTGCCGTTCGCTGGCACGGTTGCCCGGCAGGCTGGTACGCAACTTCTACATAGAGTTGTCAGCCCTCGCCCCTGAACGAACGACGGCAATTGAACAATTAATCTGAAATCGCTATAGGCTTATCTGTGTTGATTCGTACCGCGATCCTGGGCGCTTTCACTGATCAATCCATAGTTGGTCAACCAGATCTCGCCTCGGCTGTTGAGACCGTTTGTGGAGGTGTAGGGGACACCGCTGTTCAGGGTCGCACCCTTCATCCCCGGTCCAAATGAAATCAGAATGAAATCCCACGGTTCCCAACTCGGTAGATAGCGGAACACACCGCTCA
>CAYTDF010000517.1:0-4309 GCA_964436365.1 uncultured bacterium
GATGGGACCCGCATCCTCTTCGCCCATAAGCGGGATTTGAACGGGGACGACTATCACCTCTACGAATACGGAGTTGACACGGAGAAGATTCGGACGCTGACGCATGACGAAGGCTTTGCGGACTACGAAGGGGCTTACCTGCCCGACGGCCGGATCGCGTTCAACTCGACGCGCTGCGTGCAGACCGTGCCCTGCTGGAAAACGCCGGTCTCTAACCTGTATGTGATGGAATCCGACGGGAGCCATATTCGGCGGATATCGCTCAACCAGGTACACGATAACTTTCCGAGCGTGATGAACGACGGGCGCGTTCTGTACACGCGCTGGGAATACAACGACCGGGGCCAACTCTGGCTGCAAGGCCTGTTTTCGATGAACCCGGATGGGACGGGCAATAACGCCTATTACGGGAACAACTCCTGGTGGCCAGTGACGATGATCCACGCGCGGTCGATTCCGGGTTCGAACCGGATCGTGGCCACACTGTGCGGTCATCACACCGACCAGAGCGGCGAGATCGGGGTTTTCGATGTCAGCCTCGGCAACGAAGAGGCGGAAGGCTGCGTGCAACTGTGGCCGGAACGGCCCGTCGAACCGATCCATGTCGAAACGTATACGCGCGGACTCAAGACGCGATACCAGTATCCGTTCCCGCTCTCGGAAAAGTTCTTTCTGGTGTCATGCCTGCCGGAGGGACAGCAACGCTATGGAGTGTATCTGATCGACACGTTCGGCAATCAGGTGCGTATCTACGAAGACGAACGATGGCATTGCAGCTCGCCCATGCCGCTACGGGTGCGAGAACGTCCCCCGGCGATTCCGACGAGAGCCCGTTACGCGGAGAGCGAAGGGACGGTCTATATGGCCGATGTCTATCGCGGTCCGGGACTCAAAGGTGTGCCACGCGGAACGGTGAAGGCGCTGCGGATCGTGGAGATTGTGTTCCGCGCGTTCGGCTCGCCGGGTAGCGGTCTGGCTGAATACGGTCCGGGAGGAGGGGGCGGTCTGTTCCCACCGATGGGCCTCGAAAGCTCGTGGGACGCGAAACGCGTGGTCGGGACGGTGCCGGTGGAAGAGGACGGCTCGGCGCTATTCACGGTACCGGCGAACGCGGCGCTCGTGGTCGAGCCCTTGGACGAGAACGGTAAAGCGCTGCAGAAGATGCGGAGTTGGATGAGTGTGATGCCGGGCGAAACGCTGGCCTGTGTGGGGTGCCATGAAGGGAAACACGAAGCGCCGCCGAAACTGACCCGGGTCGTGCAAGGACGGACGCCGGTCAAACCGACCCCGTGGCAGGTCAGCGACCGGCCGTTCGCCTTCCATGAAGATATCCAACCGCTTTTGGACCGGAACTGCATCGGCTGCCACAACCAAGATCATCCCCAAGGACTCGATCTGCGAGGAGATAAGACGGACGGGTTCAGCCTCGGCTACGAACACCTCGTCGGCTATGTCAAAACGCCGGGTGCACAAGATGTTCCGCATCTCATCCCGCCCCGCTCGACGGGAGCCATCGCCAGCCCGCTGATCGAGTTGCTCGAGAACGGCCACCACGATGTGCGGCTTGGTCCCCAAGAGATGGACCGGCTGATCACCTGGATCGATCTCAATACGAACTATTACGCGACATACGCCCTGACCCGGCCGCACGCGCATATCGGCCGCTGCGTAATCCCGAACCCGGAACCATTGTTCGAAGCGCTTGGCGATTCGTGTGGGTCGTGCCACAAGAAAGGCTTCAACTGGAGGGAAACGGGTTCGAGCTACACGCGCGAGCGGTCGGTGCTGGTCAACCTGACCCACGCCGAACAGAGCCGCATCCTTCGCGCGCCCCTTGCGAAAGAGGCGGGCGGTTTGGGCTTGCATAAGCGGAGTCCGTTTCAGGACAAGTCGGATCCGCGTTATCAGGCCGCGCTGCAGATCGTTCAACAGTGGTCAGGCGCCTTGGCCGCGAATCCGCGCGAGGATATGCCCGGCGCGAAACCGGCTCCCGAATACTCTGTCTGGCTGGAGAAACGCCAGGAGTCCGACCGGATCGAAGCGTGCAGCCGGGAAGCGTTGGCGGCGCGGGAGAGCCGGTAGAGGACTTCCGTTCCGTGCCCCTCGATACAAAATGCAGCCTGGCGGCTCCATTTCACTCGGGGACACGGGATTTGTACATAGCCAAGGCGCCTGTGCCTCTTGAGAGGAATTGTGTGGGAAACGAGAAATGATGGGCTGGTTCGACCTTCTTTTTCAGGTTCTGTTGTCAATCGCTTATCTACCTTGCCCGCTCTTGGCGGGGTATTGGCTGTATCGGCTGTGGCGACGCACGGACGACGCGGCGTATGTGTGGCTGATGGCCGCCCTGGGGGTGCTTCCCGTTGTGAGGATCGTCTCTTGGATGGTGGTGACGCTTATCTATGGGAATCAAACCTGGCCAGCAGCGGGGAGTGGGCAGCTACCCGCCACTTTTTTCCTAAGCTTCTTCATGAACATTACCGTCGGTTTTCTGTGGATCGGTTTCATGGTGATGGGGCTGCGGCAGTTGGGCGGCGGGTGTGTGGGATTTCGCGCGCTCTTCTCTTGGGGCAACCAACCCTCCGAGGAGGGTGACCGATGAGTACGAATACGCTCGCCATGCTTTTCGCGGGATCCGTCCCTCTCGCCCTCGATGCGCTGGGTCGGCTCTTCTGCAGTTATTGGCTTTTCAGGATTTGGCGAAGACGGAGAGAAGCGACTTACCTTTGGCTACTCGTGGGGATCGGCCCCGTCGCTCTGCTTCTGAGTCCGTTCGCAATTATGCTCGTGGGGCAGTTTCTCGCGCGGACCGTATTCCCCTTCTTGCTGACCACGAGCGCCGGGGGAACTGCGCCAATTACTCTCGTGGTACAGACAAGCGACATGGTTGCGGAATGGTTGCAGCATATCTGCATTTTTATCGGGCTCTCGAAGTTGGCGGGGGGAGCGGTGGGATTTCGGGATCTTTGGCGGCGGGAGCGGGTACTGGTGGTGGTTGACACAAACGGATTAGCATGGTACGATCTATATAAGGTCGGGTAGATGGTGGAGTGTTCTGTGCGCAGACCTCATTCAAAGGCGTTTACTCTCGTCGAACTCCTGATTGTTGTCGCCATTATCGGCATTCTGGCGGCCATCGCCGTTCCGAACCTCATGAACGCTAAGGTGCGCGCCAAGGTCGCCGCAGTCCATTCGGAGTTCAATACACTCACCACCGCTCTCGGTGCATATTACACCGATTGGAATTGGTACCCGCCAGAGCCGGGGTGTTTGGGTAGCAACACAAGCGAGCATTTATGGCACCTTCGGACACCTACCGCGTACATCAACTCGAAACAGCTGTTGAAGGATGTCTTTTACAGGAAGAAATACGATCTTCCCGCTTTCGACGACGACCGTCTCGTAGAGGAACGAGACTACACATACGTATCCTATCAATCGAAGACAGATGAAGTCAGAGGGCGGTGCCAGAAGCGTCGAGGACCTACAACAGACGGATTTGTGTTGATTAGTATTGGGCCGGACATGAAGAGCGGGATTGAGAAATTTGGCCTTTTCGGAGTTCTTCTATTCCAAGGAGCCTTTCCCTATGGTCTCTCCTACGCAGCGGACGACGTCTACGCACCCAGTAACGGGCTTCGTAGCGGTGGTGAGATCGGCCACTTCGGGGGGAACGTTCCCGGCGTTCCATCGGTACTGGGCGGGTAATTGATCTTCCGGTAGAGCTAAAGTAGAATGCTCGCTGACTGGAATCTGCGTTTCAGAAACGGGAAGCGAGAGTACAATGGATAGACGTTCTTTTGTAAAAACGATGAGTGCGGCGGCGGCGACGGGTCTGACCGCGCGATCCTCGTGGGGAGCCAAACGCCAACCGAACATCATCTTCATCATGGCCGACGATATGGGCTACGGCGATCTCGGTTGCTACGGGCAGAAACTGATCCCCACACCGAACATCGACAAACTGGCGGCTGAAGGGCTTCGATTCCGGCAGGCCTACGCCGGTGGCCCGGTCTGTACGCCCACAAGAAGCGTGCTCATGACCGGTCTGCACGGCGGCCACACACCGGCGCGCGACAACATCCCGCACTATCCCACCTATCTCGAAGAGAACGACATCACCGTTGCCGAAGTGCTCAAGCAGGCCGGGTACCGCTGCGGCGGAATCGGGAAGTGGTCGCTCGGCAATGCCGGAACGGTTGGCCGCGCGACGAACCAAGGCTTCGACATGTGGTTCGGATATCTCAACCAAGGCCACGCACACTATTACTACACCGAGTATCTCGACGACAACGAAGGCCGTCTCGAT
>CAYTDF010000518.1:0-4273 GCA_964436365.1 uncultured bacterium
TACCCTCGTTTAGTGTCTAGTCACCGGTCGGCGTATGGAACCAACGGCCAGCCTTCGTAAGGAGAGCTTCTTCTCATGCGTAATCGGAAACCCGGCGCTTTTACTCTAATCGAATTGCTGATCGTCGTTGCGATTATCGGAATTCTGGCGGCGATTGCCGTCCCGAATTTTTTGAACGCCCAAGTCCGCGCCAAGATCGCCCGCTGCCAGAGCGATATGCGCGCCCTCGCGACCACCGTGCAGACATTCCAACTCGAAAGAAACTTGCTGCTCGTGGATTTCTGGGATGACGACACCCCCGAGGGAGTCGCACGTCTAAAAGAGGATTTCGGGCTCAAGCAAGACCACGACAGACGGGGTGGACTCGGCGGCATCTACGTTCCGCTCACCACGCCGGTGGCTTACATGAGTTCGATCGTCGAGGACCCCTTCGCGAGTATTAAAAAAGGGGATGAAAACAGCGGGCTGATCGGGTCGGATCAATACCCACCGATCTCGTATCTTTACATCGACGAAGATCCCGCCATCCCGGGTAGCGACTACGGTTGGATCGGTCACTTCATCGCCACACCGACAGGCAAACAACTCGGCTGGCCTCAACCCAAGCCCGGCGACTTCTACATGTTCGCGTACGGTCCCGACGGCGTACGGCAAGGCGGAAAGACCGGCCTGCCCTACAGTTCCAGCAACGGGATGATGAGCAGCGGCGATTTCTTGTACGCCTCGAACCGTGGGTTCTCCGACGGCTGATCGACTCGCCTCATCTCATCGCGTCGTCCCATTCGATCGACTCCCATCACTCTTTGACGCTACAGGCGGCTGGGCTTATGCTTATTCCCTGTCTAGACACGGGTCGGAATGTGTAGCCAACGCCAGCTCTCGTGAGGAGAACTTCCTGTCATGCGTAATCGTAAACCCAGCGCTTTTACTCTAATTGAATTGCTGATCGTCGTTGCGATTATTGGAATCTTGGCGGCGATTGCCGTCCCCAATTTCTTGAACGCCCAAGTCCGCGCCAAGATCGCCCGCTGCCAAAGCGATATGCGCGCCCTGGCGACCACCGTGCAAACATTCCAACTCGAAAGAAATATGCTGCTCGTGGATTTCTGGGATGACGACGTGCCCGAAGGTGTTTCACGCCTCACAGACGATTTTGGACTCCAGCAGGGACACAATAGACGGGGCGGAATCGGTGGCATCTACGTTCCACTCACCACGCCGGTCTCCTATATGAGTTCGATCGTGTTGGATCCCTTCGCCGGGATCAAGAACGGGGATACAAGCAGCGGTCTCGTTACCCCGGATACGCTCCCTCCGATCTCGTATCTGTACATCGATAACGATCCGGCGATCGCGGGTGGCGACTACGGTTGGGTCGGTCACTTCATCGCCACGGCGGAAGGCAAGAAACTCGGCTGGCCGGAACCCAAACCCGGCGACTTCTATATGTTCGCGTACGGTCCCGACGGTATACGGCAGAGCGGAAAGAACGGCCTGCCCTACAGTTCCAGCAACGGCATGTCCAGCAAGGGCGACTTCTTCTACGCCTCGAACCGTGGGTTCTCCGACGGCTGAGCGGCTCGCCACGTTACGTCGCACCGCGTCTCTCTACGTCGCGTTCGATTTGGCGTCCGAGAGACCCAAGGGCGCTACCGCTGCACTGTAAGTTTGGAGCGTTTCCCGAGCCATGCGTTCGAGCGTGAAGGTCTGCACACGGTTTCGCCCCTTCTCGACCAGGTCTCGGCAGCGGTCGGGATCGGTGGACAAAGTATCGAGATGCGCGGCCAAGGTCTGGTGATCGCCGACATCGAACAGCAACCCGGCATCCCCCACGACTTCCTCCAGCGCGCCCCCGCGTGAGGCGATTGCGGGCGTATCGGACGCCATCGCTTCGAGCACCGGCAGTCCGAATCCCTCGTAGCGGGAGGGTTGCACCAAGGCCGCGGCGAGATGCAATAATCCACCAACGACGGCATCGTCCGGCGCGTCGACGATCCGAACCGTGTCACGTATCCCGTATTCATCCAGGAGACGCTCGTAGGAACGATCCCCGCCGCCCCGGCAGCAGACGAGGTGCATCGGTTTTCGGCGCGTACGGTCGAGGTACGTCCGAAACCCGGCGAAAAGCGTAGGTAAATCCTTGTATGGACGCCATCGCCCAACATGGAGAAAGAAGCGGTCGGGCAGTTGCAGCGCGTCCAGCTGACGCCGGACATCCAGGTCGGGTGGCCGCCGCCACGAATCGGCATCCAGACCGTGGCGCACCGCCACAACTTGCTCCGAGCTCACATCCAAACGCCGCACGCGTTCGGCGACGGTCTCGGAGACACAGATCGTCCGCTGCGCGCGCTGGATCACACGAGGCACATAACGGCGGTGGAACCGGCGTTTGAAACGCCAAAACATGCCGTCGAAAAAACGCTCGTCATCGAGAGCCATGAGATCGTGGACCGTGACCACCAACGGCGTTCGGCAGCGGAGCGGTGCGAGAAAAAAGGGAGCGTGAAAAAGATCGAGCCGCTCGCGGTCGACCCAGCGGCCGAACGCCTTCAATGTGAACCGGCTCAAATGGTGATGGGAACAGGGGATGAGGCGGATCCGTTCGGAGCGGGGAAAGCGTGTGGCGGCCTGGGGTAGAATCCAGACGGTCAGTTCGAGGTCGCGGTCCACGCGGAGCAGCCCTTCGATGAGCCGGAGCGTGGCGTGACCGATCCCATCCGGCTGGGGACGGACCCCGCGGCCATCGAGACCGATGCGTTTGGGTACGGTGTCGAGACTGGATTTCATCATTCGGCCCCGTCACGGGTCGCAACGACGGGTAGCTTCAGCCGTGTGAGACGCGGTGACTGATTCTGATCCGGGGGTTCGCCCAGGGTTGAAACCCTGGGCTATTGTCGTTCGTCCAAAGGACGAGAGGGGGAAAAAACTATAATTCTCGTACCGGCTGGAAGCGCGGTGCCACCCGGGTTTGTGTTCTCTCGGGGCTGAGTAGCCTGCGCTAGCCCAGGCTGGTGCTATCCAGAGGTTCAAGCTTTCTTGGTTCGCTTGCGGGCGGGTTTTGGGGTCGATGTGCTGGGAATGCGGCCATCCATGACGCCGGTGTTGGGATCGGTCGCGGGGACTTGCTTGATTATCAGATCGGTCTCGTCATCCGGCCGAGGAATGACATGCACGGAGACGACCTCGCCAACATTTCGCGCGGCCGCCGCCCCGGCCTCCACAGCCGCACGGACATCGGCGACCTCACCGAGAAACTTGACGCACGAATACCCGACATCCACATGCTCGATGCCAACGAGCGTGACCGACGCCGCCTTTAACCCCGCGTCGGACGCCTCAACCGCGCCAACCAAGCCAATCGTCTCAACCATTCCCAATGCAGCCATGATCTTTTCACCTGTACAACACGTTCAAACGTTTTTCCGGAACCGGGGAGCACTCCCCCCGCGTATCTATGATTCTAGCCGATCCGTCACGCCCCGGCGAGTTCCTCGCCCGCGCACCCTGGCGTCACACCCCGGCGTCACGGCAGTTGCAGTTCTTCGTTGGCCTTGTCGATGGCCTCTTCCTGCTCCCTCTTGTACGCCAGCAGATCCTCGGCAATCGCCTCATCGTTGGCACCCAGAATCTGAGCCGCAAGAACACCGGCATTGTAAGCACAGTCGATGGCCACAGTCGCCACCGGGACGCCTTTCGGCATCTGGACCGTCGCAAAAAGGGCGTCTTCGCCACCGAGCGCCGAACCGGAGAGCGGCACGCCGATCACCGGCAATGTGGAGTGAGCGGCCATCGCCCCCGCCAGGTGCGCGGCCCAGCCCGCGCCCGCGATCAAGACCCGCACCCCCCGCTCGCGTGCGCCTTTCGCAAAAGCGGCGGCCTGATCCGGTACACGGTGTGCCGACAAGATGCGGAATTCATAGCCAATCCCAAACCGCTGCAACGCGTCGCAGGCCTTACGCATCCGCTCCACATCCGAAGCGCTTCCCATCACGATCCCCACCAGGGGTCTCGTTTCGTTACCCATCCGATCTTCCCTTCCGCTGTGCATAAACGCTTGAGAAATAACCACAAAGGACCTAACTCAGCCCAGTAAAGAGCGTTCGCTCAAGCACATCGTTCGGTCGTTTCGTTACAGTTTAAGCACGCTAGACATCTATTGATATGAGTTTATCAACTCATTTTTCTAAACTTAGGGCAAAAAGGATTCGTTCAATCTTATTTGAGTCAATCCCATTTCTAGTTGATTTTAGGCGGCTCCTTCTGTCTTCATTTC
>CAYTDF010000519.1:0-4253 GCA_964436365.1 uncultured bacterium
CCGAACACCGCAGATTCTCAGCCGCGATTGGGCGTTCGCGCCTTGTATCACGATGAGTTCATCTGCGGCATCGCCCATGAGATTGCCTGCAGCGACACGAACTTCTCCAGTCGGATTGTTATCGAAACTCGCAGGGTGTTCGAACGGGAACGGCACCATCGGTGGCACGTCCGCACCGCGATTGAGCGGATCGACTGAGACTGCGCTGCCAGGCCCATGGACCCTGCCTAGATCGCGCCGCCCATAACCGATGAGCACAGAATCGATGCCGTCTCCATCAAAGTCGCCTGGGATCACGAAGACTTCAGCCGTCGAACTTGTGACGGGTAAGAACGCCCTCTGGTTCGTTCCATCGGGGGCGACGATCGTGAAGCCTGGACTTGGCGCGCCGTGCTTCGTGGCAGCGAGGACATAGGCCGTCGGTTTGACGATATCGCCGGCCACTACCGCGTTCACCGCGACGACCAGATCGGCGGTTGCCGTCTTTGCCGGTGTGTCGAAAGTCGCGGTGAAGGTCAGCGTATACGGTCCGGGTGCGCTCGAGGTGAACGTGTACGCCTGGATGAAATCATTCGTGATGCTGAGTGCCCAACTCTTCGTCACCGTCAGACCTTCGACCGATTCTACTGTCAGTGATGTAACGACCGCCGCATCGGGATCGTTCACCATGACCTCAATGGTCCCAAACGAGCCCGCGTCAAATGAGAGCGCTGGCGGGCTAAATGTAATTGCGGACGGCGAGGTCTCCGTCGGCGTTTCTGTTGGCGTTGATGTTGCCGTCGGTGTTCGTGTTGCCGTGGGGGTCGCCGTGGGGGTCTCGGAAACAGCAGGCGCAAAGCCCGTCGTCACACGCAGGTGTCTATGTGTCTCTTCAACGGCACGATCGCTCGCGCCATTCGCCGATGGGGTCCCGGATGCAATGATGAAAACCGTGACGGTCATCACAAGAGTTCTGCAAAATGAAAATCGGTTCCGCTGACACAGGTCCATGGATGACTTCTCTCGAAAAACAAAGCCTCGTAGCTTCTGTCAGTGCATAAGTTCGCTTCACCGTTCGATCGAACCCGTAAAACGCGATAATAGTCGTAATTCTAAAAATATCATATGCGTACACCGACGTCAACTTGAGTTTCTGCGCGTTGTTACTGCACAGGGAAAATGTCATCGTCTTGCGCATATAGTGTTCGGAAGCGGTCTTTTAGGGAGGTTTTCGAGCGCAACGGCGAACGCATTCCTCAGTCGTCATCGATTCGTTCGAAGACCAAGTATCCCTCTTTCTGCGTTCGAGGTGGCCAGGAAATGTAGAGACGTTGACCTCGGAATTGCAGCGGGACCTGTGCTCGCTCGGCGTGACCGCCAACCTTTCCGTACCAGTGCAACCAGGTGTACTGATTCTTAAGGAACCAGCGGTGTGCCTCAATCACCTCGCCCGAAGGCAGGGTGGCCTCGACGTTTCGGTACGCGTCAAACCCCAAGCGGGTTATGGCGAACTCGGTACTCTCGACCGGTGTACCCTCAAGGCTGCCTGCGCGCCCAACCGGCTCCCAGGTTCCCACGAGACGCTCCGTTTGCCGCCAGTAGGCGTCGGGTCCGAAGCGCTTACGACCGTGGTTGGGGTCCGCATCATCCTGCATACCCATACTCATCCCGGTGACACACAGGATGAAGACAGGGGCCACGGCGCAGGTCAGGGCGTAGCCTGTGCCCACTCGCCATCGGGAATCCGACGGCGGTATGTTCGCGTCCACGGGAACGACGGCTCCCCCGGCACGGCGGGAAAAGCCGACCAGGAGACACGATGTGAGCACGGCAGGCAGCCAATGCAAGAGGTTCCAAATGAGAGACGCTCTCGTGGGATACGCATCGAACACCTGTCCGGCAACGGTCATCCAAACCAAGAGCAACGTAATCGCGAATCCCTTCCCGAATGCCGATTGCGGCACGAGCAAGCGATCCCCTCGCCAGTACCGATACAACCCATACAGCAAGGGGGCCGTTGCCAATGCGCCGAGCAGGAGGTACCAGCCACCGGCTTGCAGGTGGAGGAACGTGGTTTCCGCTGTGGCGTCCGACTTTGCAAGTACTCGTACGAAGTGGCGTCGGAAGTTCATCCAAATCAGGGCGACCAGCATCACGAACACAGCGAAGGTGTCTAACGGCGCGCGTTCTGTGTCGTCATCGGGAGGCGTCAAGCCACCTCGAAGAAGGCGTAAAGCGCCGAGGGCAAGCGCCAAGCCCATGAAGAATCCGAAACTGACTTCCGCCGTTGTCCATGCGGGCCAAGGCAAATTCATGTTCGCAAGAGGTCCCCACCGTAGGGTCAGCGGGTGGCGAATGAATACGGCCAGGACATAGGCCAGTCCCCCACCGAGAATCCCGTACAGACAAAGCATCAGGGCGGCGCGGTTTCGTCTTCGTATCAGGTAAATCATGAGCGCCACCAACAGACCGAGGACCCCGCTCCAACTTTCGCTGCGATGAAGAGGAGCGAGTCGGAGGCCACCGATCTTGGTCAACAGACCGTAGCCAATCCACCAAGCCACCGCCGCCCAGAAAAACAGGGAAACTCCGCGCCGGTCCTGGGGCCGTGCGACCCAGTACACAGCACTCACAACCAAGGCCAGGGTTGCGGGAAGCCAGTCGCCATCGTGAAAATGCCGAACCGTGAAGGTTTCGCAGGCCTCCTTGTGCTCCGGCATAACCAAGAAGTAGAGATAGACAACGAGGACGACGACGCCGACGGCGATGAACGGTCTCGTCAGACGTTCCAACTCCGATCGGGGTTCGGTCAAGCCCAAGCCCAGTATCGCGCCACCGCAGCCTGCCCACAGCGCACCGATGAAAAACAACATCGTGTAACCGTAGAGCACGTCGGGGAAGGAATTCGACATGACATAGAAGGTGTGCTCCATGTAACTGATCGAGCCGCCCCATGCCCAGCCCACGGCCGCGAACAGGCCGACCACTGCCGCTCGCTGGTACCAATCCAGTCGGCCGGAGCCTAGGCATAACACCAGGCCCAACAAGGCCCCCGGCACCATCGCCCCGCCCTCATGTCCCACGGTGCCTCGATAGCCCCAGCCATACGCCATGGCGGTCGCCGCGAGCGCACAATACATCATGTACCCCGTTGCGCTATTACGAGTCCCCGCGCACATGCCGTCTCTCCCTCTCTCTGGTTGGGCCGCTGGTTATGAAATCGATTCACGCTTTGGCATGACGTACTCAGCGTTTACCCGGGTCCCAAATCGTCGCGGCGATGTACCGCTCGACCTGAGTCTTGTCGTTGAAATAGTAGGCCGTCACCAACTTCCCATCGGCGCGTTGTGCGGTGCGTACGTAGCCGACATCCCACAAACAGCCATCGTCACGCAACATAATCTCTTCGCCAAAACTCTCCCCGTTATCGCTGCTGATGCGAGCCCGGATTCCGTACGGCGGAAGACGCCAGCCGTACGTGAGCGCGATACGTCCGTCACGCAACCGAATCATGTGCGCCGGATTCCCCGCGTTGTTGATGACGGAGTCTTTGCGTAATGTCCAGTTCTGGCCGTTGTCGTCCGATTCGAACGTTTCGATCCACCACCACTTCTTGCCCGCATCGTTGAGGCCACGACGTCGAATGACGGTTAGGAGGTCGTTCCGCGACAAGCGCACCGTCGTCGGCATGATGGCATAGCCTACGGCGATCGGTTGCGGGCCGATCCAAGAAATAAAATCCCAGGTCTTGCCGCCGTCGGTCGTGCGTGCGCCAAATGGCCACCCCTCGCCACCACCGTCTTCGGCGGCGGTGAAGAAAGCCATCATGTCGTGCTTTCCATTCACCAGATAATCCGTGCGCGCAAAGATGCCCTTGCGATCGAACGTGGGCAGACGGAACGGGCCATTCCAGGTCTTGCAACGATCGTCGCTCCAATAGAAGAACGAGTACCCGGAATTGCTGTGCTCCATCCTGAACATCATGGCGAAATTCGGCTGGGTGAAGTCGATGCTCCCCGGACAATCCGTGTACTCGGGATGTTTGTTGTCTGGAGTTAGATACGAGGGCCGTTCGATCCTCCAGGATTCACCGCCGTCCAGACTGCGCGCCTGCATCGGGTATTCGGGCCGTCCGCGATCGATGGGATGGCCGCCGCCCGAATCCTTATAGTAGCCGAGCGTGAAACCGACGACGATTTCATCGCCCCAGTTCCAGATACCGGAGTATGTGCCATAGTTAGTTGAATTTGAAGCGGCTCCCAACCTCTGGTTGA
>CAYTDF010000520.1:0-4253 GCA_964436365.1 uncultured bacterium
GTGATTGACCGGCTGTCGGGTGGGGCCTATCATGCTGAGTGTGGGGGATACTCTAAAATCACCTGCAATCGCGTGACCGAGAGGATAGGCAGATGAAGAATCGTAATCGTCGGACATTTTTGAAACAGACAGCCGCGGCGGCGTTCGCGGGGTTTACCATTTCCGGGACGAAGGCTTCGGGCCGCGTCATCGGTGCGAATGACACCGTTCGCGTCGCTGTCTGTGGCACCCGCGGCCAGGGCAAGAATCACATCGAGAATTATGGCAAAATGGACGGCGCTATGGTGTCCCACCTCGTCGATCCGGACAGCAATCTCTTCGAATCCCGCTCGAATTTGGTGGAGAAGTTTGGTGGGAACAGGCCCAAGTGTCTTCAAGACATTCGCATTGCGCTCGAAGACGACAGTATCGACGCGATCTCCATTGCCGCTCCGAACCATTGGCACTCGTTGTTGGCCTATTGGGGGTGCCAGGCGGGCAAGGATGTTTATGTCGAGAAGCCTTTGAGTCACAACATCTTCGAGGGGCGCAAGGTCGTCGAGGCCGCACGGAAACACAACCGTATCGTTCAGCACGGTACCCAGAACCGGTCGAGTAGCGGCTGGCACAACGCGATTGCGGCCGTGGCCAGCGGGAAGTATGGAAAACTCAAGATATCCTATGGTTACGCCAGCAAACCGCGCCGCAGTATCGGCACCGCCGACCCGGAAGCGCCTCCGGAGGGGCTCGATTTCGATCTATGGCTCGGCCCGGCGCAGAAAGTGCCTTACCGCAAGACTCTCCTTCATTACAACTGGCATTGGAACTGGGACTTCGGCAATGGTGAGATCGGCAATCAGGGCGTGCATCAGATGGATATTGCTCGCTGGGTGGTCACTGCCTGCACCGGGCAGGTCGCGCCGAAGTCCGTCATCAGTATGGGCGGACGCTTCGACTACGTTGATGATGGCGAGACCCCGAACACGCAGCTGACGATTATGGATTTCGGAGAGACGAAGTTATTCTTCGAGGACTACGGCTTGGTTAGGAAAGATACTACGATCGTCGACAACAGGTTTTATACGGACGAGGGTGTCATTCGTGGCGGCAAGTTCTTCCCGAAAGGCAAGGACGAGGGCGAGCCTCTCGATGAATTCGAAATCAACTGCTACCCGGGTGGGCCGTTCGGCAACTTTATCGACTGTGTCCGCAGCCGCAAGCGTGAGGAGTTGAACGCTGAGGCGCTCGAAGGGCATCTTTCCGCTATTTTCTGTCACTTGGGCAATGTTTCGTATCGCCTGGGCGAGCCCGCGCCGTTCAAGAAGAAGTGCGATGCTTTGGGCAGTGACAAGGACGCTTTGGGTGCGTTTGAGGAGATGAAGGAGCATCTTAGGGGCCACACCAAGATGGACCTCGATACGAGCGAGTATCGTCTGGGCCGCAAGCTTCAATATGATGGGAAGACGGAGAGGTTTGTGGGCGATGCCGAGGCCAACGAGTTGGTGACGCGCAACTACCGCGCCCCCTTCGTCGTCTCTTGAGTCTGTTCTGAGTTCGTAACTCTGCGTTGCGATACCTAGGTAAGAGCGCCCCCCGTCTTCTGTTCCCTTGTGGAGCCGAGCCGGGGGGCTTTGTTTTTCACTTCTTTCTGATCTCTTGTCAATAGAGTCCCCACCCTGGCCCGTAGGTCATGATGTCTCCGCCGCTCTTGAGTCCGTTGGAAGCGTTATACACTCGGTCTCGGTCGAAAGACTTGGAGGCCTCCCAGGTTCGATCCGGCCCCCAACTTCCCAGGAAGAACTCAAATGGCTTCTTATAATACAGGAACATATCGCTTGTTCCGGTTTCTGTCCGATCTCCATAGATGTAAGCTCCATCCAGTAATCCTCCGTGGGATTCAAACGGATGCAAGTGGTCTTGAAACGGATACATAGGGATGGAGGAAACATACGAGACCGGGGTGGTGAGGGGATGGAATCTGTACGAATGCTTCTGCCAGAAGCGGCACCCGCTACACCAGTTTCCCGCACCGCCAGGATAGTTATTGTTATCGAGGCGGTAGGAGTCGAGTGCGACACCCAGGTTGCGGATGTCGGCTTTCGCCCGCGATATTTTCGCTTTGATTTGAGCGTTGAGAAAGTTGGGCACCGCGATCGCTGCGAGTATACCGATAATCGCCACAACGATAAGCAGTTCGATGAGCGTAAATGCTTTCTGAGATGGGGTGTTGTGCATGGGTGCCTTCCTGCAGGTTCGCTGATTGTGCCCTGCCGCTGGCGAGTTTAGGTTTTCTCTCAGCGCCGTGCAAACCCGTCCTAGCGCAGGCCCCCCAGCCTCCGGTTCGCACACCACCCGGCTGGCTGGTTCAGGCTCCCAGCTTTCAAAAAGCACAAGTCCGGGTGGCTGGTTCAGGCTCCCCAGCTTTCAAAAAGCACAAGTCCGGGTGACTGGTTTAGGCTCCCAGCCTTCATAAAGCACAAGTCCGGGTGGCACCGGCATCCCTGCCGGTGTAAAACACAGTCTTCTTCAATACGCGTCCTTTGGACGAACGGCAATAGCCCGGAGATGAATCACTGGGCTTGTGGGCAGGCCGCCTTCTTCCTTTTGACCTACAGTCCGGCTCGCGCGCAACAGGCACGAGCGGATCGTTCTGGGATGGGCTCGCCTGGATCTCTTGAAGGAAACGCTGTATTGAACTTAGTGTTTATAATCGTCGTCTGGATCTCCGGGCATCCATGTCTGGATCACGCCCGAACTTTTGACACCGTTCGATACGTCGAAAGTCAGATGATACTTTGTCGTCCAGGATGTCCCTTGTCCACCCAATTCTCCAGTCGGACCGGAGCTTTCGAGCCAACCCGCCAATCCAGAGTAGATATCGCGCAGGTTCTGATTGAACGCGCCGCTACCGTATGTCTTGATCGGTTCCCAATGGATTGTGTTTTCATACTACTGATCGGTTTGCAGAATCCTAACGGGGGATGAGAACACATCGACTGGAGAGCTCGCCAAATAGGAAAGTGGAGTGGTTAGGGGCACGTTTTGGTTTAGGTCATGACTGTGGCGATGAAATGAATTGTAGTCGAGCCGATACATCATCATGGCTGTATTCATCGCATTATGTTCTGTATACATTCGTCCGATTTTGGCTTTGGTTTGGGCGATGAGAAAGTTGGGCACAGCGATTGCGGCCAGAATACCGATAATCGCCACCACAATCAGCAGTTCGATGAGCGTAAACGCCTCCCGTGTACGGGTTTTGTGCATGGGCACACCTTCCTGCAGGTCCGGTCTTGGTATGTGGGTATTGTCCTCCGGTTGTATGCGGAGGTCAACCGCCTGCCGACATGCCTTCTCCTCCCACTCCGTTCCCCTCTCCCGACCTGCTTTCTCCTTCCCCGTGTTCCTGAGTGAAATGGAACCGTGTGGTTTCATTTTGTATCGAAGGGCGCGGGGCGCACAGACTCCCATCTTTCAAAAAGCACAACCCGGGTGGCACTGGGAATTGCTTTCAAGATAGAAACTCAGTGAAGGGCATGGGGCTCTCCTGCTCTGGTTCAGCCTTCCAGCCTTCATAAAGCACAAACCGGCTGGCTGGTTCAGCCTCCCAGCCTCCGGTTCGCACAAGACCCGGGTGGCTGGTTCAGGCTCCCAGCTTTCATAAAGCACAACCCGGGTGGCACAGGATTCTAGCCTGTGCAAAGTATAGTCTTTTTCCGCTTCCTTCGTACCTTTCGTGGTTCAATCTCTAGAATTACGTATTCCTCTCTCCCCGTGTTCCCGAGTGCCCGGCGCGGTAGCGTCGGGTGTATCGAGGGGCGCGGGAGCTACCCGCTCTCCCAGCCTTCATAGAGCACAACCCGCGTGGCTGGTTCAGGTTTCCAGCCTTCATAAAGCACAACCCGGGTGGCACCGGCATCCCTGCCGGTGTAGAACACAGTCTTCTTCGAATTGGTCAGTACAGGCATTTGTGTGCTGCCCAGTGTCCGGTATCACAGACCGACCCCGGGCAAAGAAATCCGTGTTCTCCAATCCTTCCCGTGCCATCCGTGATTCAAACACTCCTCGTGTTGCGGATTGCTCACCGGCTGGGATCGATTACACTGTGGAATGGAAAGCCTCGCACCTCCTATTGTGAGGTTACTCACGGGCATGTCGAACGTCAATTGACTCATCCCGCATCCCCAGCCCCATTCAATGCCGTGAACAACTACCAGAAGTGTCAGTCGTCGGGGTAGTTTGACCCATTGACCGTCGCCCGGTTTGACCCACCC
>CAYTDF010000521.1:0-4236 GCA_964436365.1 uncultured bacterium
CGCATCGGCGATCCCAATTGCTGGGAACGGATGGTGTACGAGAAGTTGATCGATCGTTGGACGGATGCAGTGAACTGCGTGATCGTCTATGACTACGATCCGGGCACGGCGGTGGATAATCTCCCGTTTCTCGCCCTGCATAACTTGAAACACGACATACCCTTTTTCAAGGAGCAGGGCCTTTGGGGCTTCTGGACACACGCCGCCAATTCCTGGATGGTCACGCATCTGAACTACTACGTCCGGGCGAAACTGATGTGGGATACCCGCACGGATGTCGACGCTCTGGTACGAGACTACTGCGAGCGTTTCTACGGCCCGGCAGGCCAGTCGGTCGAGCAGTATCTCTGGACGTTCGAGGGGGCGCTGGAAAAAACCAATGTTCACACGGCGTGGGGAGACGTGATTCCGTGGAGTTTTATTCTGTCTCCCGTGCTCGATGATCTGGACCACCTGCTCGCCGAGGCGGAAACCAGAGCGGCGGACACGGAGTTCGCCGACCGTGTCCGTATTCTCCGGATTACGTACGATCACATGAACGCGTATATCGCGATGGAGAGGGCGCTTGCGGATTTGGACTTCCAAGAGGCGGTGGATTGCACGAACCGCATGTTCGAATTGCGCGACACGATGGAAGCGATCAAGACAGGCCTGCTGCCACACACGGCGAAATTCGCGATCGATTTCCGCAGCACGATGGAGTGGCATCGTACGCTGTACACGGACTTGGCCGCCAAGGCTGGCGGCGGTCAGGGTGAACTCGTCCTCAAACTGCCCAGAACCTGGGAGTTCAAGAAGGATCCCAAGGATATGGGCACACTCTTCCAGTGGTACCTTTCCGAGAACCGAGACGGCTGGGAACCGATCGACACAACCCTGTATTGGGAAGCCCAGGGCCATGCCGATGAGGATGGCTGGGGCTACGTCGGCAAAGCGTGGTACCGCACCCAGGTTGAGGTGCCGGTCGACGCGGAAGGCAAACCGCTCACACTAACCCTCGGCGGTGTCTACTACGAGGAAGACTACAACCGTGGCGTGTGGATCTGGGTGAATGGACGACTCATCCCCCCGGAAAAGTGTCGACTTCACGATATGAGTGGCCTCAAGGAACTGAAACCCATCCACATCGATGTGACGGGTGATATCCGCTCGGGTGAAACAAACACCATCGCGGTGCTCGTTCACACCGATCCCCCGGCCCGCTTTCCACGCGGCGGCATTCACCGACGTTGCTTCGTATGGAGTCCGTATCCAACCGCAGAAACGCCGCCTGAAGAGACACAACAATAGAGACGAGCCGGTCACGGAATCTCAAGAAATGACCGAACGATGCACACAGGCCTGTTCGGGCGATCCCGGGCCGAATTCGCCGCGCTCGAGAGAAGCGAAAACTCGGTGTACGCAGGCGATTGATCTGCCGGGAGCGCCAGAGTACAATGTTCGGTGTCGAAACAGGTCCTAATGGTAAATTCAGGTGAAAGACGTTCGACACATTCGTTATCGAAGGTGCTTTTCAGTGAATGGAAGAAGATCGGCCGTACTTCCGGTAATCGTGTTCTTGGGAATTTGCGTTTTCGCGTTGGCTGGTTCTTTCGCGAGTGGCGAGGTATTGCCTGCCGAGTGGCATGTGGACGGGGCTCTGTACCCGAAATCCTATGGGGTCTTGGCTGATGAGCACCTGATGTACCCGATGGATATGGGCGCGTGGCCAGTCAAAATCGGCCGTGACCACCAGCTCTTCTTGGATGATTATCTTATCGCGTCCTCTACTGGCCTAGAGCGGGAAGTCCATCCCGCCACCAAGCATCCCGCAAACCCGGTGCTCGTACCTGAAAAGCCCTGGGAAGGTGTGGGGACCGTCTTTCAGATCGTACACCGCGATGAAGCGACCGGCCGGTTTCGTATGTGGTACGCGGGCCATGTGCGCTTCGAGATGCCTTCGGGCACCTCCGTGCGATTTCCAGCCTTGTATGCGGAGTCTGCGGATGGGATCACGTGGGAAAAACCGGAACTCGGCCTGCACGAATTCGAAGGCTCCAAAGCCAACAATATCGTCATCCCGGCGGGCAACCTCTACGGTTTGATCGTCGAACCGCACGACCCAGATTCGGCGCGGAGATTCAAGGCCATCGTTTGGCACGAGCCGGATTACGTCCCACGCGAGGGCTATTTCCTCTACACCTCACCCGACGGTATTCATTGGACGCGAGAGCGTGAAGAACCTCTGGTTAAGAGTCTGGTCGGCGGCTACACCATGCCCCAGACCGGAATCGGTGACACGAGCGTCTTTCGCTGGGACCGAAATCTAGAGAAATACATTTGTGATGTGAAATTTGTACTGCCCGGCATATTTCGCTGTCGGGGCATTATGGAGAGCGACGATCTGATCCACTGGACCCGTCCACGCATGACGCTGCACCCCGACGCCTTGGATGAACCCGATTCTCAGGTCTATGGGCACCTGAGTTTCTGCTACGAGAATCTATGGATTGGCTTCTTGCGAATGATGCACACCGAGCGTACGGGCTGGAAACAGACTACTGTTGAATTGACCACCAGCCGAGACGGACGCAACTGGACCCGTGTGGCGAAGCGCGAGGACTTCATTGCCCTGGGCACTCCGGAAGATTAGGACGCCGACTATCACGATCCTTCCTGGGATCCGATCCCCGTAGGGGATGAACTGTGGATCTACTATCGGAGTGTCAATCGTGGGCCAAAGGAAACGAATCCGAACGTTGGGCATGCCATTGGACTGGCCAAACTTCGGCGCGACGGATTTGTCTCCATGACCGCTGGGCCGACACCCGGAACCCTCGTGACCCGCCCACTGACATTCGAAGGCGATTCTCTATTCATCAACGCCGAGGTCAGCGAGGGGGGATCCATCAAAGTGGCCGTACTCGGTGCAGAAAACGATCCAGTGGCGGGATACACCTTGGACGATGCCGTACCGATCGAAACCGGCGGAATGGAGATTCCGATTCGGTGGAATAAGGCCGAGCGGTACACACTCGCGCCGGGTCGCCACGTCCGTCTAGAGTTCCAACTTCAGAACGCCAAGCTCTATTCGTTTTGGATTCAATGAGTCATCACTCACTGACTCTCTCCGATGGGCTTGAAGAACCGGTGTATTGGGGTAGGGAACACGGTTGGGCAGGTCGTTGATCCGTTGGGTAAGCCGGAGTACAATATGCTCGGTGATTGAGATTGAACGCTCGTTGGCTAAGCGCACAGGGTTTCCAATCGAAAACAACGTATGGGAGAGACTCTAAAATGGTTAAACCCGCTTCCTCCGCATCATCTTCAACGCTATGTCTCCTAGCCGTTGCGCTCCTGGCTTCAACTCTTCTTGGATGTCAGACCGCACCGAGTGGGGACCGCACCGAATCGGCCCGCCCCCCCGGCGTTCTCCACGTTGGAACGTGCCAATTCCCGGTCGCTGGAGATATTTCCGAGAATGCTGCGTGGATTCGTCGACAGATGCGGGAGGCGCACAAACGGGGGGCGGACATCGTTCATTTCTCGGAGACCGCGCTCTCTGGCTACTCGGGTATCGACCTCAAGAACATGGAAGGTTTCGACTGGGATCGGCAGCGAACCGAGTTGGAAGCGATCATGGCCCTCGCAAAAGATTTGCGGGTCTGGGTGGTATTGGGCAGTGCCCACGCCTTGAGCGGAACCACGAAACCGCACAACTCTCTCTATGTCATCAGCTCCGAGGGAGAAATGATCGACCGTTACGACAAGCGTTTTTGTACGGGGGGCGATCTACGCAGCTACTCTCCTGGCGACCACTTCGTTGTCTTCGACGTGAACGGTGTGCGCTGCGGACTGCTGATCTGTTACGACATCCGCTTTCCCGAACTCTATCGGCAATACAGCAAGGATGGCGTCCGGCTGATGTTCCATTCTTTTCACAATGCTCGTCAGAAGAAAGGTTCGATTCATCCCAAGATCATGCCTCCCACCGCTCAGGCACGTGCGGCAAGCAACTCCATGTATATATCGATGAATAATTCTTGTGCACCGCGGAGCTGGGAGAGTCTCTTCATCACCCCCGATGGATTGATCGAAGAACGACTGCGCCTCGACAAGCCGGGCGTGATGGTCAACCGCGTGGATATCTCCAAGAAGTTTTACGATGCGAGTCGGCCATATCGGCTGGGAAGCATCGAAGGAAAATGGAATAGCGGTGAACTTGTGGACGATCCCCGGTCGAGGGACCGCCAGAGC
>CAYTDF010000522.1:0-4225 GCA_964436365.1 uncultured bacterium
AACTGCGACCTCTTGGGAGTTCATCCCGACGCCGTCGTCGACCCGACCGCTGAGAATGAGGGATACCTCTTACGTGGCGAAAACAGCACTGCCGCTTCACTGGCTCGTTGCGACCACTACACCGACGCCGGGCAGGACTGCACGGTGACGTTCGACGGTTGCACGCTCAAGTATTGCTATGACGCTGGATTGTTCCCCTCGAACCGCGATCACGACGATTCGGGCATGGGTAGCGTCACATGGGTCGTCAAGAACTGCGCCATGGATTCGTTTGGGAAGTTCGCGTTCCGCGGTCGTGGTGTCAACTTGGTTGCCGAAGGCTCCGTTTTCTCTCGCACAAACATGGGGAATAACGGTGACGGTGAGAACTCTGCGATCGCCATTCAGGAATACAATGGTCGACTCAGCGATGCCACCGTTAAGAACTGCCTCTTCGTGAACTGCGGCGGCGCATACTCGCAGAAGGCCTACTATGGCGGCTGCAACAACCACAACTCCGGCACAATGACGGTCGAGCAGTGCACGTTCGTCAGCTGCCTGACCGGTGTTGGCGTGGGGACCGGCGGTGACAAGGGCGCGACGACCACTATCGCTCGCAACTGCATCTTCCAAGACACCGGTTCCAATCTTCCGGGCGCTATCGATCTCGATGGAATCACCATCGGCACCGACAACGAAGATCTCGTGGGCGGCCTCTACCCCGTTTGGGACCTCGTGTTGATTAATGCCAGCGCCGAGTGGTCCGCCGTGTTCAACCATTTCAGCTCCAACACCTCGACCCTCATCGTCGATAACTGCCTCGTCGGCGACATCATGAACGAAGATGTCACCGATTGGGACACTGCGGGCCTCGAAGGCGTCACCGGTTGCCGACTGACCGCCGGTTATGTTGGTCCCGATGAGGAGATTCGGGGTATTGAAACGGTCACGCGCGCTACACCGGTCTTCGCCAATACCGATCTCAATGCCGACAAACCCTACGAACTCGCCGCTGGTTCGCCTGGGCAAGGTTTGGGCGTTCAGTGGACGACGCCATCATCGGTCAACAACTGGAGTGTCTACTAGAACTGACTCTGTTTCGTGAGTTACTTGAACGCGAGTTATTGGGGCGTGGACTTTCGGTCCACGCCCCTTTTTCATTCCTTCCCTCGATACGTTATGTACAGGTTGCTACTCCGTGGGGAATCTCTACTCTCAATCGGTATCGAAAGAACCCGAAAGGTGGAACAACGTCATGGCTACGAAATCCATAGACCGGCGAGGTTTTCTGACCGCGGCATCGCTTTTGAGTGTCGGCTCTGTGGGGGTGAGGCCCGTTCGAGCGGCGGGTGAACCCGACCCTCCCCCGAACATCGTCTGGTTGATTGCCGACGATGTGAGCCCTCAGGAATTCGGGTGCTACGGACACCCCACGATCCGTACTCCCCACATCGACCGCCTGGCCCGGGAAGGCGCGCGTTTCAGCCGTGCCTATGTGACAACGTCATCGTGCAGCCCCAGCCGCGCCAGCCTCTTTACAGGGAAGTACCCGCACTCGACCGGCGCGGAGAATCTCCACGATCCTCTGCCTGAAGACCAGGCCGTGCTGTCGGAACTCCTCGCCCAACGCGGCTATTACTCGGGAAGTGTTGGGAAGTTCCACATGGGGAGCGCCACATCCAAGAAATTCGACCGCGTCCTGAAGCGCGTCGAGGATTGGCGTCCTTTCCTCGATGAACGCCCCGCCGGGCGGCCATTTTTCCTCTCTGTGGGTTTCCATGACGCTCACCGCCCGTTTGAACGTGGCTGTGTCGATCCGCCGCACGCTCCCGCGGACGTAACCGTCCCGCCGTATCTGCCCGATACTCCCGAGGTCCGCGAGGACTTGGCCGCTTTCTACGATGAGATCTCCAGGATGGACGAAGTCGTCGGGGCTCTCACCCAGGCGCTTGAGAGCGAAGGCATTCTCGAAAACACACTCATTGTCTTCTTGGGTGACAACGGCATGCCATTTCCGCGAGCCAAGACCACGCTTTATGAAAGCGGCATTCAGACGCCGTTGATTGTCCATTGGCCTCGTGCGTTCGAAGCGGGACGGGTCGACTGCGGCCTCACCAGCCTGGTGGATCTCGCCCCCACTATGTTGGACGCGGGGGGCGTTGCCGTTCCCGATGCGATGCAAGGCCGCAGCCTCATTCAGCGGCTGCGGAACCCTGGGCGGCCAGGCCGGAGGTATGTTTTCGCCGAAAAGAACTGGCACGACATGGACGATCACAGCGGCGCCGTCACCGACGGCCGCTACAAGTACATACGCAATGCCTATCCCGACCGGCCTCTCCCAACTGCGACCGATTGTATCAACTCGCCCACCTTCAAAACGATGAAGGCGATGCGCGACGCCGGAACCCTGTCGGACGAAGCCATGCTACTCTTCCGCTCCCGACGAGCGGTCGAGGAGCTCTACGATCTGGAATACGATGCCATGGAGTTCCACAGTCTCGCTGGCGATCCGGCGTATGGGAGGGTGCTCGAACGCTTGCGCAAAGCCCTCGATCGCTGGGTGGAGGAGACCCAGGACGTTTCACCTTCCGAAGCGCTGCCTGATGAGTTCGACCCGGAAACGGGGAAGCGAATCCACCCGCCGCACCAAAGGAAGTGAGCGATTGCCGCCAATTCCCGCCAAGGTAGGCCGGGCGCAGGTTGAACGGCGCAGAACGTGACGCTACACTCCTGCAAGGATATGGCATCGGCTGCACGACCCTGCGCGGCGTCTGTTTGACGTACGGATGGGCATTTTTCAGGTGTATTTTCCAAAGTACACTCGGCTTGGCTGGGTGCTACACGCTTGATGGGCCTGAACGGGCTCTGAGCAAGCGTCCCATTTCTCCCTGATGAGGAAAACTTCTTTTATGTCGTGCCTGAATCGCGTCTATGTGACGTGACAGGCTCAGATAGAGCGGAACACAATAATGACAGACACAACTGCAAAGACGATCCCCGGTAGCAAAGTTGAAATCATCAACGACAACATCGAGCGAGGCCGCGTACGATTTGCCCTGTTCGATTTCGACGGAACGATCTCCCTGATCCGCGAAGGATGGCCCGAAGTGATGATCCCCATGATGGTGGATATCCTGAAGGCGAAGAGCACCACGGACGAGACCGAAGAACAACTCGAAGCCATCATCCGTAACTTCGTGGAAGAACTGACTGGCAAGCAGACCATCTTTCAGTGCATGGCTCTCTGCGACGCGATCAAAGAGCGCGGTGGCGAGCCGGAAGAGCCCCTCGTGTACAAGCATCAGTACCTGGACCTGCTCATGGAGCGGATCAAGCATCGGCTCGACGGATTGCGCTCGGGAGAGATTCCGCCGGTCAAGTATCAAGTTCCCGGGAGCCTTGATCTCCTCGAGGCGTTCAAGGCACGTGGCGTCAAGATGTATCTGGCCAGTGGAACCGACGAACCTTTTGTTATCGACGAGGCCAAGACGCTTGGCGTCTCCGAATACTTCGACGGCATCTATGGCGCACGCGAC
Source organism: uncultured bacterium (assembly GCA_964436365.1). Taxonomy (GTDB): domain Bacteria; phylum Hinthialibacterota; class Hinthialibacteria; order Hinthialibacterales; genus CAYTDF01. The sequence continues at coordinate 3,516 of CAYTDF010000522.1, forward strand.
GATTACAAGGCTTTCTCCAAAGCCAAGGTGATCGAGCGAATCATCCAAGAGAACGAACTGAAAGGTCCGGAACTGGTTGGATTCGGTGATGGTTACGTCGAGATTGAGAACGTCAAGTCGGTTGGCGGGATCGCGGTGGCGGTTGCGACGGACGAGAAGAAGTGCTTAACCTGCGAACCCTGGAAACGGCAACGCCTTACGCGGGCGGGCGCGGACTTCATGATCCCCAGTTTCGTCGATTGGGAACCCCTCATCAAACACCTCTTCAATGAGTCGTGAACGTTTGGTGTGAAAAACGCGCGCGTTACGGCCGTGGCGCACGGTGAAACATGGAACAAGACAGAATCAAGAACCTCACGGACAACTTCGAAAACGTTCGCTTGGCGGTGGTGGGAGACTTCTTTCTCGACCGGTACCTCGTGATCGATCCGGAGCGCGAAGAGCTCTCCTTGGAGACCGACTTGCCCGCGCACCAGGTCGTTGACAAGCGCTGTCAGCCGGGGGCCGCCGGAACCGTTTCCAGCAATCTCAGCGCGCTCGGTGTGGGAACCATGCACGCTGTCGGCGTCATCGGAGACGATGGTGAGGGCTACGATCTGCGGCAAGGTCTCAAAGCCAGACGCGTTTGTACCGACAACCTGATTGTGACCGACGAACGATTCACTCCGACGTACACGAAACCCATGCGGATGACGCCGGACGGCGAAGTC